>CAYSGX010000344.1:1522-3821 GCA_964430605.1 uncultured Chitinophagaceae bacterium | reverse complement strand
TTTACCGTATTGTCCCGTGAAATCTTCGTGATGCAAATGCAGCCAGTCGTACTTGGCTAATTTGCCTTGCAGAATTTCATCGTCATACAAAATATCATAAGGAATTTCGGCATAGGTCATCACTAATGTTACCGCATCGTCCCAGGGGGCTTTCGATTTTGGGGAATATACCGCCACTTTCGGGGCTTTTTCTAATTTCACCACGTCCATATTTACTTCAGGATTGGCAATCTGATTCAGTATCTGATTGTACTGCCCATCGGCAATTATTTCGTAAGAAACACCACGCACCAAACATTCTTTTTCTAATGGGGCAAGGTGTTTAAAGCAAAAACTTCCCCCACGGTAATTCAGCATCCAATCGGCCTGAATGCCATTATTCAAAACCCAATAGGCAATACCATAAGCCTTCAGATGATTTTTTTGGGTTTCATCCATCGGTATTAAAATATAAGAAGCGCTTGCCGAAAGCGAAAGCAGATATAAGCCTAACGTAATTACATATTTCATGAGTAGCGAATTGAGTGGGTGTGTAAATTTCGTTAATAACGAACAGAAATAAAAGTTATTGAAAATTACTTCATTCTTTCGGTAGTGTACATTACCAAATCATTGAGCGATTTTCGCGCATCATTATCAGGAAATTCGGCCAAAATATCTAATGCCTGCTGACGGTAGTTTTTCATTTTTTCGGCAGCATATTCAATGCCGCCCGATGCACGCACAAACAATATTACTTCATCAACTTTTTTCGGATTATCATTTTCGTTTTTAACAATATTAATGATGCGCTTTTTATCGCTGCTGCCCGCTTTATTTAACGCATATATCAAAGGCAAAGTCATTTTGCGCTCTTTAATATCTATGCCTTTCGGCTTGCCGATTTCATGATTTCCGTAGTCGAACAAATCGTCTTTAATCTGAAAAGCGATACCGATTTTTTCGCCAAACAAATGGACTTTATCAATCATGGTTTTATCATCTATAATTGATGCCGCGCCACAGGCACAGGCCGAAGCAATAAGCGTAGCGGTTTTCTGCCTGATAATTTCAAAATACACATCTTCTTTAATGTCGAGCTTGCGGGCTTTTTCCATTTGCAGCAATTCGCCTTCACTCATTTCGCGCACCGCTTCACTCATTATTTTCAGCAGGTCGAAATGATTATTGTCGATGGAAAGCAACAAGCCTTTTGATAATAAAAAATCGCCCACTAATACGGCAATTTTATTTTTCCATAGCGCGTTTACCGAAAAAAAACCTCTGCGGTAATAGGAATTATCTACCACATCATCGTGTACCAAAGTGGCGGTGTGCAGCAACTCTACCAAAGCAGCAGCGTTATAGGTTTTATCTGAAATTTCGCCAAACAATTTAGCGCTCAATAGTACAAACATGGGGCGCAGTTGCTTGCCTTTTCGCTGCACGATATAATAGGTAACACGGTCGAGTAGCGGCACTTTGCTTTTCATGGCTTGCTTAAACTTCTTCTCGAAGATGTCTAACTCATCAGCTACCGGAGATTTTATATCGTTTAACTTTATTGCCAAGTTTTTTTATTGAACTGAATTGAGGTTTAAAGGTTATTTTGTACTGATTTTAATTCTGCTTCAAATATAAGGCACACTTATGGTATGAAAGTTTTGAAAAACATTTTAATTAGTGGTAAACATCAAAAAGATTTTCCGGCTGATGTATTTTACATTGAAAATCAGCAGCCAAAGCCCGTTGTAATTTTTTCGCATGGGTTTAAAGGCTTTAAAGATTGGGGGCATTTTAATTTAATTGCGGCATCATTTGCCAATGCCGGTTTTGTATTTGTGAAGTTCAATTTTTCGCATAACGGAACTACTATAGAGAAGCCCGGTGAGTTTGCCGATATAGAGGCTTTCGGGCATAATAGTTTTCATATTGAATTAGACGATTTAAGCAGCGTAGTAGATTTTGTTTTGAATGCTGAAAATGAATTTTCTTCGGAAACAGATAAAAACAAATTGTTTCTTTTAGGGCATTCCAGAGGTGGCGGTATCAGTATTCTGAAAGCATGGAAAGATAAGCGGATAAAAAAGCTGGCAACTTGGGCTTCGGTAAATGAATTTGGAAAATTCTGGACACCGGAAGTAATGAAGCAATGGAAGAAAGACAAAGTGATGTATGTGTTAAATTCGAGAACAGGGCAGGAGTTGCCCATGTACTATTCAGCCTATGAAAAGTTTTATGCCGAAAAACATTTGTTCGATATACCGAAAGCTGTGCAAGAGTTAACTATTCCATTCTTAATTGTTCATGGCACAGCCGA
>CAYSGX010000344.1:0-1512 GCA_964430605.1 uncultured Chitinophagaceae bacterium | reverse complement strand
ATCGTGGAACAGTAACGCTGAATTGTTCAGCATTGATAATGGCGACCATACTCTTGGCGGCAAGCACCCTTATATAAACGAAAAACTGCCACTTCATACTGAAATGGCAGTTCAAAAAACTATTGCTTTCTATTTTTATTAATGATTAATTGATAGCTTAATATCTTCGGGCTTGCATTTGCAATCGTTAGCTTCAGCAATACTGTTGAATAGTTTCAACGCTTTATCTCTTCTCACATAACCCGAAGTAACTTGTTGTATAACAGGCTTATTGGTGGTAATATCAAAGTACATCAAATTTATTTTGTTGTTTACAATAATATCGTTGTTTACTGTTGCAAAAAACCTGCTATCCTGAAAATACCAGTTAGCTAATGGCTTGGCAACTTTACCTTCAAATAAAACTTTTTCGGTGTTTAAATCAAAAACGGTTAAGCCATTTTCTTCTGAAGCGTGATTAGAAAATATTAATCGTTTATCGTTGGTTAAATAAAACTGCCCGCCTTTTAACAGCTTAATTTCACCCATGCGATTAATAACAATTAGCCTGCCATCGTTATCGCCAAATTTAGATGCTAAAAAGAAATCTTTTCTTGGCTGAACTTCAGGAATATAAATACCTGCGCAAGTAATGTTTGGTTTTATATTATTGAAAAATATCTGATTGGTAACTTTCCCGAATTGCTTTAAGCGAAACCATGACCTGCATAGCGGCTGGCTGTCGGCATCTTTATTTGTTACCTGAATAAATTCTATAAGGTATGCGCCCAACTTAAATGTATCAATCTGTACATTAAATTTGCTTGCAGGATAATCTACATATTTAAACTCAAGAATTTGCTCCTCTGCATTTTTTCCTTTCTTTTCAGTAGATATATTAGGAAATGTAAATGAACAAAGTAAGATAAGCGTGAATAAATAAGTAGTAATAGCTGTGAAGACACTTTTCATATTTCCTCCTTTTTTAACCGGCTTTATGCCTGCGGTTAATTTCAACCCCTCAATTGTGTGTAATGTATTATGCGGAATTTTATTTGTCAAGTTTTTTTTACCGATTTTCACGTAGAAAGTAATTAGAGCGCAAATTTAAGTGATTTCATGTATTATTAAACGTTATCCAATGTTAAGTTTTCAACCAAGTGATGGTAATTAACATAAAAATGTAAACCGAAATACATATTTTGAACCAGATTGAGTGCTTAATGTAGCAAAACAGGCAATTAAAGCAAAATAAATTTGATAATTGGCTATAAATAAAAAACCGGCTTCTATATTGAGGCCGGTTTAAAAATACGTGCAATTACGTACTATTTTGAATTTGACCTGTCAGCGCAATTTGTGAAATCTGCGGGAATTTTTTTAAGACATTTCAGCATTGACAGGATATTAGTAATTATCTCGACTTGAGCATCCTTTTGGTTTCAACAGCGCTGCCATCTACTATTAAAGTATAGGTATAAGTACCTGTTGAAAGGTTTGAAGCGAATACCGATATTGTTCCATAACCTTTCT
>CAYSGX010000343.1:1278-3831 GCA_964430605.1 uncultured Chitinophagaceae bacterium | reverse complement strand
GTAACATTTTGGCGGGGGCTTTCAATATTGTAAGTAAAATCTTTTATGTAATAAGGCTCGCTGCTATTGATGGCATTAGTTAAATCGGTAGTATTTCCAATATGTGTAGCACGAAGAATACCAATATTGGTATTGAATAAACTGTAGTGCAATGTTAATCCCCGTTTCCATGTTTTGTATTGCAGGCAGGTGGTAATATTCTTTTCAGCGACACCTGTGTTCGATAAATTATAGTTAGGTGCATTCAAATCGCCACTTCGTTTTATAGTGCTATTTACTTTATAGCTCCATTGATTTTTCTTGTCGGCAAAACCTTTCAAATCTGCCGATAACACACCGCCTTTTCCGTTGGAATTTCCAATAGAATATATGCTTCCTTCAATCCTGGCATCAGGATCTTCCTGCTCTAATAATATTACACCACCCAAAGCATCGCTGCCGTATTGCACCGCGGCAGCGCCTTTCACTACCGATATTTTATCTATGGCAAACGGGTCAATATTTGGAGCATGTTCGTTGGCCCATTGCTGGTCTTCTTGCCTCACCCCATTGTTCATGGTAAGTATCCTGTTTCCGTATAAGCCATGTATTACGGGCTTTGCAATAGTGTTGCCGGTGTTTAATGTAGTAATTCCTGAAATTTCTTTTAACGCATCGCCTAAATTTTTGCCACTGTTTTTATCCCGGTCAATTTTGGTGAGGGTAGTTTTTTGCTGGCTTATTTCTTCTTCAAGCCTTTTGGCATTTATTTCTATGTCTGATAATTCTTCTGTATGATGCTCTAATACAAAATTTACTTTCAGGTTTTTTGTTACAGAAATTTTCTTTTCTACCGGGTCGCAGCCAATATGCATTCATACCAGCACATAATTGCCTTCACAAACGTTTTCAATTTTGTAATTTCCTACACTATCTGAAATAGCTCCTTTGTTCAATTCTTTAATAAATATTTCAGCATACAGTAGCGGCTCTTTGTCATGCTCATCGAATACTTTTCCACTAATAGTATAATTACACAATTGTGTTTGCTGTGCAAATAAACTTGAAAAAGTGATTGATAGAATAATTATTGCGGCCAGATGTTTCAACTAAAATGCAATTATGTTGCAAATATAGAACTAATTATTGCATTTTTGCAACACTGTTGCATATTTGTATTTTGTATTAATTTATGTGGTCTTTACACACTTCTTTTACCAAAGCTCTTTTAGCAATAGGAAGTATTGTTTCTTGTAACGGGAAGTCAAACCGGGATTCTAAAGCGTAAGCAGCAGGGTTGGGCAGCTTCTTAATATTTTTAATTAAATCGAACTTGATGTTTTCAAAAGTATTAGCCGTAGATGATTTGTAGGCAGTGAGATATTGCGCTTTAATGCCTCTGTACTTTTCATCGGCACTTTCAAAAATGGTAATAGTGTATTCAAAAACCTGAGTGGCTTTTTTAGGATTGGTTTTTATAAATAAATAACCTTCGGCATTATGAAGCGGCATTACACCCACCGGAAATAAATTTATTTTGTCTTCAATAAAATCATACAATTCAGCGCCTTGCTGCACATGTTGTTTCAGTAAAGGAATAGCATAGCTGGTAATTTCTTCAATTATTTCCATGTATTCTTCATCGGCAATAATGCTTTCATAATGTAGTTTGAAATTCTGTAAATCAATCCTGGAAAGGTTTTTTGGAAACTGATTGGTTACCTGTTGTTTTTGTTCTTTCAGCGAGACAATATTGTTGTAATGTGTTACAAGGTCTGACAAGAAAGGATACAGTTTGCTTTGGTCGAAACTTTTGTTTACTTCCTGAAGGTATGCCAGCAAAATATACTTCTTGTATTCAAAATCAAGCAAGCCTTCTGTAATCCAATTATGATGTAGTTGTTGCATAACAGTTTATTTAACGATTTTGGAATAAAAATGTTACAAACTGAAATTAATAAAAACCTGAGTTCGGGGTAAAAAAACATTTGGGAGTAAGCAATAGCTATCCTTAGCGATGGGTTTTAAACCCATCGCTACTGATAAGATAGGAGAAACATAAAATGATTTGCTTGAAATACTATTTTGTAAGAGTGAGATAAAAATAATTTGAGATGATAGATGCCGAATATTAAATGGCGCTATTTTTTAAGGTGCTTTTTAATCTTGTCGTTTAGTTCAACCGGAGAGAAGGGCTTGGTAATGTAATCGTTGATACCACTCTTAAAAATGATGTCGAATACCTCATCTAATACCGAAGCGGTAATAGCTATTATAGGAATATTTGCTTTTGTGTTATTGCTCAGAGACCTGATTTTTGTGGCTGTTTCATACCCGTCTAATTCGGGCATAAACATGTCTAATAATATCATGTCAAAATCTTCGGTTTCCATTTTTTCAAGCGCGTCATTACCATTAGCAACCTGAACAACAGTGGCTCCCCATGATGTCAGAAATTTAGTTGCAATCAATGCGTTAATTTCATTGTCTTCTGCCAATAAAAATTTTAATCCGGTAAAATTATATTGGTTGCTTTTAGATGGCGCGGAAAATATTTTTCCGGACTTATTCTTA
>CAYSGX010000343.1:0-1268 GCA_964430605.1 uncultured Chitinophagaceae bacterium | reverse complement strand
TTATTCTTAAATGGCAGTTTAAATCTGAATGTTGTATTAGCCGCGTTTGTTTCAGTAATTAAATTACCACCTAAAACATCAATTAATTTTGAGGTAATGGCAATATTAAACCCGGTATTAAATTCATTATTGTCGAAAATGTTTTTTCTCTGTATAGAGAGGTAATTTTCTGTAAGATTTGTTGCTTCTTTTGCTTTGCCTGAATAAACGATGATAAACTCAACAATAGTGTTATCGTTTTGCTTTTTGTCGAAATTCAGAATAAGTGATACATATCCTTTATCTGTATTGCTGATGGCATTATTTAACAGCGCATTGATTACATGGCTTAACTTAACAGTGTCTCCAAATAAAGTAGCCGGTATATTTCTGTCTGTTTCACATCTGAATTCCAACTGTTTTTTTTCCGCTAAATAGATATTGGGAGCAGTAATTTCTTTAATCAAACTTTTCAGTTCAAATGATTTATTTTCTATTTCTGACTTACCTGATTCAAGTTTGCTGAAATCTAAAATGTCGTTCATTAAGAATGTTAAATTATCTACAGAAAATTGCAACAGCTTTAATTTATCTGTAAACGATTCATTTGGCGATTCTTCTGCAAGTATTTTTGTGAGTCCGCTAATGGCATTTAGTGGCGTTCTTATTTCGTGCGATACAGATGCCAGAAACGCGGTTTTTGCTTTAGATGCCAGTTCAGCTTTTTCTTTCTCTATGGTTAAATCTTCCTTATGCTTTTTTTGCGCGATAGCGCCACCTATGGTATTGGTAAAGCTTCTTAAAATGTCTTCGTCAATTTGCTCTTTTTTATTTCTTGTTACAGCGTCTTTAATTACCAATACGCCCCAAAATTTTCCTGAAATAAATATAGATGCCAATAAAATGCACTCAAATTTTAAAGCGGTAATTGTTGCGCCAAATTGCTTGTGATTGCTGTGTAATTTCAGGATATTATAATCCTGAAGATTATCGGTTTGCGACTGAATCAGTTTTATTATTTCCGAATCATTTTCATCATAATAAGGCTCCTCATTATTTTCTTTATGTGCATTTTTATTCCAATGATAATGTTGTTTCAGCGTTTTGTTTTCAACGCTTTCGTAAATGGTTATTTCATCAACTTCTAAAGCGTTTCCTGTATTATTCAGAAACAGATTAATTGCTTTAGCGAAATCTTTTTCGGTAAACAATAAATTGCCATCGGTATTAATGATGCTTGTTAAACTATGATTTTTTCGCTGTTGTATTTCCTGTTCTTTACTTTCAGT
>CAYSGX010000342.1:0-3859 GCA_964430605.1 uncultured Chitinophagaceae bacterium | reverse complement strand
TAATGCGGCAACCGGTTCGTCTGAAAATTTTGAAACTTTTCAAAAAACAAAAACTTATAACAGCATAGTAGAAAAACATAACCGGCAGAAATGGATGATATTTGGAGAAGGCTCAGTGTTTTTGCTATTGTTGATTTTGGGAACGATACAGTTGTTCAGAACATTCAGCAAAGAGGTTTCTTTAGCCAGGCAACAAAACAACTTCCTGCTTTCAATTACACATGAACTAAAATCGCCCATAGCCTCTATAAAACTTTCGTTGCAGACATTGAATAAGCGCGTTCAGTTTGAAGAAAAGTATCAACGGCTTGTTACTAATTCTATTGAAGACACCGACAGGCTGCAAGGCCTGGTAGAAAATATTTTATTTGCTGCACGCATGGAGAACCACTCTTATTCATTTGAGCGAAAAGAAGAAAATGTTTCAGATTTAGCAGAACACCTGGTTGAGAAATTTAAAATAAACGTGGGCAGTTCCAGAACTATCCATGCCACTATACAACCCGAAATTGATTATAAAATAGATAAGGAAGCTTTTCGCTCGGCATTAATAAACCTATTAGAAAATGCCTACAAATATTCTGATGTAAATTCTTTAATTCAAGTTTATTTATACAAAAAAGACAATCAAATAATTTTTGAAGTAAAAGATGAAGGCAAGGGAATTTCGCATGAAGAAAAGCCAAAAATATTTGACAAATTTTACAGAGTTGGTAATGAAGCTACCCGCAACACAAAAGGCACCGGATTGGGATTATTTATAGTGAAGAAAGTAATTGAATCCCACAACGGAAAAGTGTGGGTAGAAAACAATCAACCCAAAGGATCAATTTTTAAAGTATCATTACCTGTCGGCAACGAAAAAGAAAATTATTCTGGCTACAATAAAGAAACTATAAAACAACAAACTGCTTAAACCTGTAAACATGAAAGTAAGAATACTATTAGCGGAAGATGAAGAAAATATTCTTGAAGTAATAAAAATGAATTTAGAACTGGAAGATTATGAAGTCATTACCGCTACCAATGGAAGTGACGCGCTACAGAAATTCAGAAACCAGCATTTCAATTTAGTGATATTAGACGTAATGATGCCTTTGATGGATGGCTATGAAGTATGTGAAAAAATAAGGCTGGAAGATACCGATACACCCATATTATTTCTTACCGCAAAAGATACCGGTTCAGATAAAGTTAAAGGATTAAGAATGGGTGCGGACGACTATATAGCCAAACCTTTCAATTTGGAAGAACTGCTTTTAAGAGTAAAAATATTAATTAAGCATAGCGTTAAAGGCACTAAAGAAGAACAAGATTTGAAGACCTATAAGTTTGGGAACAATGAAGTAAATTTTGTTACATACCAGGCTAAAAGCTATGACGGCACTACCTATAACCTCACTAAAAAAGAGATAATGCTGCTAAAACTATTAATTGACAGAAAAGGTGAAGCAGTGTCGCGAAATCAAATTCTACAATACGTTTGGGGCTATGATGTATTTCCTTCTACCAGAACTATTGATAATTTTTTATTGACTTACAGAAGATATTTCGAGCCTGACCCAAAGAACTCAAAATACTTCCATTCGGTGAGAGGTGTGGGTTATAAATTTACAGATTAGACCAATGTTAATGAAAATATAGTCCAAATACTATTTCGAATTCTATCCCGAAAACTTTCCTATCGTGTGGACACAAATACTACATTGTCTAAAAAAATTAACCACAATAAAAACATAGATTTGGTATAATGTACGATTTACTGCTATTGTGTTTTTGCCTGCAAAACTATGATTGCCTGATGCCTGTTTTAAGCGAAACATAGTCCCGGCAAGCGGGATACAATAGCAGGCTCAGACCTTAATAATAAAGTCAAAGCGCTATGAAACAAAGACATAACAACTATGTTTCTATTGTGGTTATAATAAAAATGTGTCCGTACGGTAGGATGAATCGGAACGAGTTATCAACCCATTTTTGGGTGCGCACCGTCCTTCGATAAATCAGGGTAACACGCAAATTTTCAGAAGAAGTTTAAGGAATAGAATTTAAAGTTAATTTTAACTTAGAATATTATTCAATTTAATAACCAAGCCTGAAATTTCAGCTTCCGTATTAAACGAATGAATACAAATTCTAATTCGTTCAGCCCCTTTCGGAACAGTGGGATATAGAATGGCTTTGGCATAAAAGCCTGCTTTTTCCAGTTCGGCAGAAACCTGCTTTGCCTTGTCGTTTCCGGGTATTACAATGCTTTGAACAGTGCTTTCGCTTGGAATAAGCCACGCATTTTTATTTACTTTTAAATTATTTTTGAATAAACTAACTAAATAACTGATTTTCTTTATTTTATTTTCTTGTTTTGACAAAATGTCATAAGCGCATTTTATGACTACAAGGCTGTGAAAAGGCAATGCGGTAGTAAAAATAAACGACCTTGCATAGTTCACCAAAAACTGTTTTAATACATCTGAACCTAATATTACCGCACCATGACAGCCCATTGCTTTGCCGAAAGTATGCACTCGTGCAAACACATCTTTTTGTAAATCAAACTGCTGTACTAATCCACCCCCGTTTTCCCCAAACAATCCTGTTGCATGAGCCTCGTCTGCTACCAAATTGGCATTATGCTGTTTTGCCAAAACGGCTATCTCTTTCAGCGGGGCAAAATCACCGTCCATTGAATATACAGTTTCTATTGAAATATAAGTATTTAAACTACTCATTTTCAATTTACTATTTAAATCTTCTAAATTGTTATGTCTGAATGAAACCGATTCGGCACGGCTCATTTTTATACCGTCACGAATAGAGGCATGAACCAGTTCATCATAAATTATTAAATCGCCCTTTTGCGGCACGGCAGCAAAGAAGCCCAAATTAGCGTCATAGCCCGAATTAAATATTAATGATGATTCTGAATTATGATATTCTGAAATGTATTTTTCTAATTGTTCAATATAAGCTGAATTACCCGAAATAAGCCTTGAACCCGTAGCCCCTTGCTTATGAAACTGATATTTCTTTAGCTCCTCCTCTACCCTGTGCTTCAGCAAAGCTGAACGCGAAAACCCCAGATAATCGTTAGAGCAAAAATCAACCAAATCATCTTTCACCGCCAGTTTTCTGACAGATAAATCGGCTTCGCGTTTTTGCAAAAAGGATAACAGGGTTTGTTCGGCTGAATTCATATTCAAACTAAAAAGCTGCTAAGAGCCTGAAAAATTATACCTCAACCGCAGTTTCTGTTTTTGCGTTCTCTTCCTTATAAGCCGCTCTCGGTGTCAAACCCAAAAGTGCAAACATGGCTTTATCTTCATTAAATGAAGGGTTTGGGGTAGTAAGCAATTTCTCACCACTGAAAATGGAATTTGCACCAGCCATGAAGCACAAAGCCTGCTGTTCTAAGCTCATGTGTTCTCTGCCTGCCGAAAGGCGCACCATTGCTTTAGGCATCAGGATACGAGCAGTGGCAATCATACGAATCATTTCCCAAACGGAAACGCGGGGTTGATTTTCCAACGGTGTACCTTCTACGGGAACAAGCGCATTTACAGGAACGCTTTCGGGGTGCTGAGGCAATGTTGCCAAAGTATAAAGCAGATCTATGCGGTCTTCATCGGTTTCGCCCATGCCGATAATGCCCCCGCTGCACTGGCTGATACCTGCCTTGCGCACATTATCTAAGGTATTCAGGCGGTCTTCATATTTGCGGGTGGTAATAATATCGGCATAGTGGTCTTCGGAAGTATCTAAATTATGATTGTAGGCATACAAACCTGCATCTTTCAGCTTTTGCGCCTGCTCTTCGGTAAGCATTCCCAATGTACAGCAAACCTCCAAGCCTATTTCGTTC
>CAYSGX010000341.1:0-3861 GCA_964430605.1 uncultured Chitinophagaceae bacterium | reverse complement strand
ATTCGACATACCACAGAGGACAAATTGCAACAGAATTTAAGCAAAACGGACTTGACCCATTGGTAACAGATTATATTTTCTACAAACGGTAAAATGATAATTTTAAAGAAAATACATTTTTACTTTGGGCTTACAATTATCGCTCACTTTGTGATAACAGGACTTTTAATGCGAGCGAATTACTTCTCAATAGAACCGCAAGACACCTTATTAAGAATGATGCTCAGGGCAAACCACATTTATATTTTGTTCAGCGGACTTGTTAATTTACTCATCAGCTATTCCTTACGAGAAAGCAAAACAAACAATCTTCATTTTGTATCAAGTAGCATTTTAGTAATAACGGCAATCGGAATTAACATGAGCTTTTACATTGAACCAATAAATCATTTGCATTACACGGCAACTTTCTTACAGCGCAGCCTGACTGCTTTCTCTGTTCAAGGTTTCTTGGCGGGAACAGCATTTCATTTGTTGCTGTTACAATTTAAGACAAAGAAAAATGACAAAAATGATTGAATAAACAGGAGTCCCGCCTACATAAACACTTGACCGCTAACGACATGATAACTAAGACAAAAATAAATCCTGACACCATTAAAAATTTGGATGTGGAACAATTAGACGAGCTTGTTTATAAAAAAGCTGTCGACATTTACTTAGAGACATTTGGTGAAAAATTTAAAGACACTGGAAATGATATTTTATTGAAAGCTGTATTCGCGACATCAGTGTTGGACACAGAGATTAGAAATGGAGGATTTGACCAATTTTTTTCAAACTTTGACGACTTAACTAATTCTGCGTTAATCGGACTAAAGCACATTAAGGCGGACATGCACGCAGATATATTAAACGAAGCAACAAAGATTTTCAATGAACAAAAAGAAGAATATGCGGAAAAAAAGAATCCTAACCTGACTCCTTGCGACAACAAATATTATGAACTTGAAAATATTGACTCCTTGCGACAAAAGTTTATTGCAGACAATATTGTAAAGTTTCAGGACTAAAAACGATCCGCTATATGGGTAGCTGTTGCACAACTAAGAAATGAATTTCAATAGACCTCTTTCATAATTCAGCCAAGAAATAATATTGGAACTCTTGTCAACACTATATTGCAGGTAAATCATCCCCCTTGCCCCCTTCAAAGGGGGACAGCTTTCCCAAACTTTAAACAATTTGCACTGAACCAGTCCCCCCTTGTGCGTGGGTTATGTGTGTTTGCGAAGTTGTAGCAAAGCGGAAATCCCGAACTTGTTTCGGGAGTGGTTAGGGGGATGTTCTTTTTTTAGAAAGAATTGAGCATTGAATTATGAAAGAAGTCTATTACACTAATTGAAATAAAAAAGCCTCACAACAAAATGCTGTGAGGCTTTTTTATTTTTCCGAAGAAAAAAACTATTTCTTCTTGGCAGGTGCTGCGGGCTTGTAATCGGGTAAAGCTTTTATCTCCGCAATCAGTTTTTCATTCATTTTTACATAATCATCGTTGCCGGCTGCTTTTGCTTTTGCAATAGAATTTTCAGCAGAAGCAATGGCGCCATTATAGTCTTTCAGTTTATGCTGAATTTTAGCTTTGGTATGTGTTAGCCAAAATGCTTCGGGGCGCGGGTCAACTGCTTTATTAATCCACTCTAAAGCTTTATTTAAATCTTTTCCGTTTTCAAAATAGTAAGTAGCCGCTTGCGCGTAAGGCCTTTTATCTGCCGCCATTTCTTTTTCAATAGCGGTCATGATTTTTTCGTCAATATCAGCCTTTACTTTAAAGCTCACTTCTGTTCTGTCCCAACGTAAAAAAATATCTGTTTCAGTGGGCCTGACATTATTGATATCAATGGTAAATGTTTCAACCGTATATGGCAATACCGATGGTTTTGCCTGCACTCTCAACACATCATTTTCCTGCTTGTAAGCAGTTTCGCTGGTAACGTTTAAATCTTTGGTAATAATAATAGTCCATTCTTTTTCACCCGGAACAGATAATAAACCATATTTACCTTTTTCTACTTTCACGCCATTAATGGTGAAGTCATCGCCAAAAGCAATGGTGGTTGCGGCATTAGCGCCTGTGCGCCATACTTTATCATAAGCCACCACATCGCCAAAAGCTTTTCTGCCTTTTACGCTTGGGCGCGAATATTCAATTTCGATATTAGCGGTGGCAAATTGTTGTGTAACAGTTTGCTTAGGGCTGGGTGGAGGCACGGGTAACGATTGAGCATTTACATCATTCCACACAAGGGCACAGGCAACAATACCTGCAAATAAAAATTTACGTTTATTCATCATTAAAATTTTTTGGTTAAATAATTTGAGCAATAAAAATAAGCAATTGCTTACACAACAGGTTTTAATACAGTATGTTCAATAAAAGCGGGCTGCCTAATGCCATCATATTCGGCACGCATATTTTTTAGCTGGCAATATATCCAGTCGTGCGCTTTTTGTTGCAGCAGTATAGCGTCATTATGCTGAAAAGTTTCCCCGATTTTTAATTTAACTTTTGTTTTAGGCTTGCTGAAACATCGGAAGAAATGAGGAATAAAAGTATCTTTCCCAACCCAGGCATCGCTAATTACTTCATATTCAATCGCTACAGGTACTACAGGAATTGAGCCTTCGGCTGCTACCTGAAACATGCCCGGCTTAAACACCAGACAGCCGGGGCCTTCATAAGTAGTGCCTTCAGGAAAAACTACAACAGAATAGCCTGCTGCTAATCTTTCTTTCACTTTTTCACGGGTTTCTTTCCGGCTGTCTCTGTTGCTTCTGTTTACTAAAATGGTTCCGGTAATTTTTGTACCCCAGCCAATAAGCGGCCACCTGCCAACTTCCGCCTTCATAACATAACTGCTGAAAAAATGAGCACAGGTAACCACACCATCAATATAACTTCTGTGGTTTGGTAAAAACAATACTTTTCCCTGCGGAACAATACCCTGAACTTCTACTTCAATGTTCAATAATTGTAACATCGCATTGCTCCACTGCTTAGGAATTGTTACAGCATTATGCAGTTTAAATCCTGAAAGAATATTCAGCCAAACGAGTTTTAGGATGTAGTATAAAGTAATTAACACAAAAGCTATAAATCGAAACAGCGCCAATAAAATAGTCATGTTGAAAAATAAGGTTTGTTAAAATTAACTTGCCTTACAGCCGAATATTGCGCTTCAAATAAGAATTGATGAAAACGTAATAATGAATTTTACTTGGCATAACCAAGCCATAACTTTTGGTTAATGCAATTACAAAAAAGAAAAATATTGAAACTTATACTAATTGTTCCCGATAAACCTATCGGGATTACAATAGTTTATACCGTAAGGCATTAGACTAATCTTGACAAACGGTATTATACCGCAAAACTTTCGCCACAGGCGCAAGAACGGGTGGCATTCGGATTAACAAAATGAAACCCTTTTCCGTTTAAGCCATCAGAAAAATCTAAAGTGGTATTGAACACGTAGAGAAAACTTTTCAGGTCGGTAACGAGTTTAATGCCCTTGTCTTCAAAAACCTGGTCGTTGGGTTGGGGTTGGTTATCGAAATCCATTTTATAAGAAAAGCCCGAACAGCCGCCTGCAATTACCGATACTCTCACAAAATGCTCGTCTGACAAGCCATCTTTGGCTTTTACTCTTTCAATTTGCTCTTTTGCTTTTTCCGATACGAATAACATAACTGGGTAATTTTCTCAAAGATAGCAAACAGCCCAATGCTGTTCAAAGTTCATTAAATACCGGTTTTATACAGCATTCAAGACACTGTTGCTTTCCATCCCCCTACCTCCTTTCCCGGTAACTAACCTATCGTGTGGACACATTTTTATTATAACCACATAGAACATAGTTG
>CAYSGX010000340.1:0-3881 GCA_964430605.1 uncultured Chitinophagaceae bacterium | reverse complement strand
CAGCTTTGGGAAGCGACACGGGTGGCTCTATTCGTCAGCCTGCCTCTTTCTGTGGAATTGTGGGCTTAAAACCTACTTACGGCAGGGTTTCCCGCTGGGGATTAATCGCTTATGCTTCTTCTTTCGACCAGATAGGCCCCATGACCAAAAGCGTGGAAGATGCCGCTCTGATATTAGAAGTAATTGCCGGAAAAGATGAATTTGACAGCACCGTTTCTCAACAGGAAGTGCCGCAATATTCAAAGCAGTTACAGCCCGGTGGCACACCTAAAGTGGCTTATCTTTCGCAAACAATTGAACACAGTGGCCTCGACCCTGTAATTAAAAATTTTACACTGAATTTATTTGAAAATTTAAAAACGAATGGTTCGGAAGTAAAGGGTTATGATTTTCCTTATTTAGACTATATCGTTCCGGCATATTATGTTTTAACTACTGCCGAGGCGTCTTCTAATTTAGCGCGCTTCGATGGTGTGCGCTTTGGTTACCGCGCGCCCGATGCCAATAACATGGAAGAAGTATATACCAAAACCCGCTCGCAAGGTTTCGGCCCTGAAGTGAAGCGCAGAATCATGTTGGGCACTTTTGTATTAAGTGCAGGATACTACGATGCTTATTATTCAAAAGCGCAAAAAGTAAGAAGGCTTATCAGAGATAACGCGCTGAATATTTTAAGCGAGTGCGATTTTTTAATTACTCCTACCACACCATCTACCGCATTTGGCATTGGCGAAAAAACCAAAGACCCTATTGCCATGTATCTGGAAGATATTTTTACGGTTCAGGCTAATTTAACGGGCTTGCCCGCTATTTCAATTCCATTAGGAAAGCATGAAAACGGCTTGCCTTTCGGCATACAAATAATGACTGCCAAATTTAATGAGGCTAAGTTGCTGGCTTTTGCCAAACAACTAATGGATAAATACAATAAATCATAAAAAAAGTAGTTGGTGCTTCTGTGAATCGTTTAAAAAAAATAGCGTGTGTTTTTCTTTTCATTGTTGTAACGAATGTTTCGGCACAGGAAATTCCTGTTTCAGAATTTGAGATGAAAAGAGAAGAAGCGGCTATTTTAGAAACACTCGATAGCCTTACCAAAGAACTTTTCAGGCATAATTATAAGTTTAAAAATGTTGATGGCGAAATTGTAAAAAACGATGCCGCTGTTCCGTTGCCTTCCGATGAAATTCTGAAAGACCGCCTGAATAAAATCCCTGCCATTATCCCTATGGATTTTAATGTGCATGTGAGAGGATTTATAGATTTATATGCCAATCGCAGAAGGGAAATGATGCAGCGCATGTTGGGCATGACCGATATTTATTTCCCCATTTTTGAAGCGGCACTTGATAAGCGCGGTATGCCCATGGAATTAAAACATCTGGCAATTGTAGAGTCGGCTTTAAACCCTAATGCGGTATCGCGTGTAGGCGCAACAGGCATTTGGCAAATCATGTACACTACAGCCCGCATGTTGGGTTTAGAAATTAATTCTTACATAGACGAAAGGCGCGACCCGTATTTAGCCACCGAAGCAGCCCTGAATTATTTAGAGCAAATGCACAATTTGTATGACGACTGGTTGCTGGTAATCGCTTCTTATAACTGTGGCCCGGGCAATGTAAATAAGGCTATTAGAAAAGCAGGCGGCAAAAGAGATTTTTGGTCGGTATATAAATTTTTACCTGCCGAAACCAGAGGGTATGTGCCGGCATTTATTGCCGTAAATTATGTAATGAATAATTATAAAGATCATGGCATTGTACCCATGCCTGTTACCGCTTCTTTCAATGCGGTAGATACGGTAATGATTTATCGTCATTTGTCTTTAGAGCATATTTCGCAAATCTTGCAAGTAGATTTAGGCGAGTTGGAAATGCTGAACCCTTCTTTGAAAAAGAAAGTGATTCCGGCTACAGATAACGGCTACCCGTTAAAATTGCCTTTAAGCAAAGTGGCTTTGTATGAAGAAAAAAAACCGGAAATATTTGCAGAAGACCCTGAGCGTGCAAAGCAAATCGCTTCTACTTCAAATGTGCCCGGTGTAGTGCCTAGTTTTTCTTATACCGATAAAACAAAAATATATTACACAACTAAAGAAAACGAAACATTAGAAATGATTGCCGCCTGGTTCGATTGCACGGTAGCCAACCTTCGTAACTGGAATAATGTATTTGGCAATACCGTAAATGCCGGGCAAAAAGTGGTGATTCATGTGCCTAAAGCGAAAACTGATTATTACAATGCTTTTGACACTATGGCTACCGATACTAAAACTGTAATTTATAAAGAAAAGAAAGCCGCCATAGATGCTGTCGCGCTAAAGAATACTACTACTTCAAAACCTGAAGAAGGCGATGTGCGCGAAGAAAACGGCTATAAAATTATTACCAAAAAAGTGCCTTATACGGTAAAGAGTGGCGATAATCTGGGTGCTATTGCTTCACGAATGAAATGTACTGTGGCTCAATTAAGAGAATGGAACAACCTGCGCACGAGCAATCTTTTTATAGGGCAAAAGTTATATGTGCATCAAAAGCAAAAAGTTAAAATAGAAACGCCTGCCACTACCAAAGACACAACCATTGAACTAAGAGTTGCCGATGGCGAGCACGCACCGGGCTTCGATAAAGAGTGTAATTGTGTGTATTATGAAGTAAAAAGTGGCGATACCCTTTGGAAAATATCGCAAAAATATCCGGGGCTTACCGTTGACAAAATTAAAAAGAGCAATGGCATTAAAGATGGCAGCGAAATTAAAACAGGTATGAAACTAAAGCTGGAAATTTAAATGCCTTACGGTATAAACTATTGTAAATTTCGGTCTAATAAGCAAAAGTGGCTGCGATTTGCGATAGGCTTGTTGTTTACAGTTTTTATTCAACAAGCTTCAGCACAAAAACAAAGGCCTGTTGAAAGGCGCAGAGAAATCATTAAAAACGACACTGTCAATTACTTTTATAAAAACTATAATTATGGCGTACAAGATTTATACAACCCTGCTTATGTAATTGTAAATGGCGGCTATGATATTTTGCAGTTGCAGGAATACCCCAAAGATGTTTTCAATTTTAACTGGAAACTAAACACCCGAAATGTAGTCAACAATCTCGTTAATCCATTCCCTACCATTAAAGAAATTGGCTGGGGAAGATTCATCACTACTGAAATTTTTCCACTGAATTTTACGCCCAACGGCAGCCAGTGGATACCCAATTATTTTCTCCATTTTTTTGGCAGCGGTATGGAATACAGAATGATGACTGAATGGTACAGGCATCACAATGTGCCTCTTCCTAAATTGTTTTCTACGCTTACTATTCTTTCGGCACAATTTGTAAATGAGGTAATTGAAAATAAAGATATTGTAGGCACTAATGGCGACCCCATTGCCGACTGGTATGTTTTTAATGTTGCAGGCATTTTAATGTTCAACTCTATTAAAGTGAATAAATTTTTCAGCGAAAAACTGAACATGGCCGATTGGAGCCACATGCCTGCGGTAAATTTTAAAGATTATACGCTGCAAAACAGCGGACAATATTTTATTTACAAATGGTACATTCCGCGCAATCCTAAATGGGGCATCTTTACTCGCTGGGGCATGGGCACTTGGACAGGTGTAACTTATAAGCTGAATGAAGAACATGCGTTTACCGTTTCGGGTGGCGCTAAATCGCATATTTTCAAAATTGTAGATGAAGCCGGAAAAGTTTCTACTACTACGCTCACCTGGTCTGCTTTTTTAGCATGGGATAAAAACAATACGCCATTAGCCACTTTACAGTTAAGCGGTGCCGATGATTATACCGTTTTAGCTAATGTATATCCGGGCGTGGTGCGCATTAAGAAGTTTTCACCGGGCTTGTGGGCTGTTGCCG
>CAYSGX010000339.1:0-3882 GCA_964430605.1 uncultured Chitinophagaceae bacterium | reverse complement strand
AATTATACCATTTTGATGATGATATTGCATCATATCGTAAGATTCTCTGTCGACACTTAAACCTACAAGAATTCTAATTTTTTCAACCGGTTCTAAAGCGTCATATAATTGATAAAAACCACTGGCTCTGAAATAGCCAACTAATACATCAAATAATTGCGTGTCTTTTAAAGTTGATTTGAAGCGGCTTAATAAACTGTGTCCTTCTTCATTGGTGAAGAAAGTCAAGTCTGTTTGGTCTATTTTGTTTTTTTCAATCATATTTTGTTGCTACACATTCCAAAAGTCTGAACTTTAGTTCACAATAGAAACTTGTAAGAGGGTTTTATCTGTTTAAAATTTATAAAAGTATTTCTTTAAACATATCATCAAAAGCTGCCCAATCGTTTCCTTTTAGTAATTGGTCTTCTATATTAAACTCGGTTGGTGCTTGTGCCGTATGCAGCTTTTTACGAATGCCATTAACACGCATGTAAATATCGCCCCCGCCATCGGCACTGTAATCAACAAGGCTGTTAATGAACTTGCTTTTTTCTTTAATATCGAGATAGCTGTCGGGGTCTGAATTTAACTCAACCTTGGTGCGCTGGGTGTTGGTGTCTTCGTAAAGTTCTTTGAGATTGAGGTCTAAATTTTTTGAAATGTTAGCAAGGTTAGGCGTAACAAGGTCGAATGTTACTTGCTTAATTTGCTTGGGGTATCTCTCGACTAATTTCCAAAACTCTTTTTTATCGAACATGGGCTCGAGAAAAAAATTGAGATTGTAGTTAGTTGCTTTTTCTTCTAAAGACTTTTGAATGATGTGAGCAACCGTTTTACAATCGTTAAAGGCTGATTTGTTGCTTTGGATGGCAATTTTTTGAACATCGGGGTGGTTGTTAAATGCCAAAATAACATTGGGGTAGTTTTCTATTACATCTTCAGAAAAGTCTTTTTTAAAGACTTTGGTTTTGCGCTTTACACCAATTTTAAAATAGCTCATAGTGCCTTTGGTGTACATAAGCTTAGAGGTTATCTCGGAAGCGTTAGAGCGAAAGCGAAAGTTGTCGTTGGTTAAGATAGATTGCAGAATATTGTTTTTGTCTGCTCTAAAATCCTCGGCAGAATTGTACTTATCGAATAAGCCTTGCTGCAAGGTTTTATCGACTACTAATTGATAACGAAAGACTTCAAATGTAGCCTGTTTGGGTGCTGTAGGAACAAGATTAGTACTCATTAATAATATAGCTAATGTTTAAAATAATTTCAGCATAAAACCTTACCAATTGGTATAATTTTAGTAAATTTGGTATTGGAAATTAGCCAAAAAAACAATATTCATGAAAACCACAGACAAACATCAACAAGATGTATTGAGCCTATATAAAAATGAGGCTTTTGACTTAGGGTTTCATGATTATTTCAAAGATATAGTAAATAACAAAATATCGCATGTTCTAAATAGTAAAGAACGTAATGTTAAATTGAATAGCGTTACCTACAGACAGATTAACAGCTGGGAAAAGGAAGGGCTACTAAATATTAAGCGTGAAGGGGCAGGTTGGAGAAAGTTTAGCATTATGGATGCTATATGGCTAAAGATAATACACGAGTTGCGGGGCTTTGGCATGAGCAGAGAACAAATAAAGGTTACTAAGCAAAGCTTGGCGTTTGAAAGTAAAAGGTGTGGTGTACCTATGCCAATGTTAGAGTTTTATACTGCCTTTGCGATTGGTGCTAAAATGCCTGTATTACTATTAGTGTTTAAAGATGGTGCTGCAACCCCTGCCAACTTTACGCAATACAAAGTAGCAAGAGAACATGTGGGGATTGAAAACCATTTGCAGATTAACCTGAATGAGATATTACAAAGCTTTTTCCCCAATGTGGAATTGAAGCCTAAACATAAAGCGGAAATGCCCTTGAATGTTGATGAAATGGAGTTGTTGGCGTTTATGCGCATTGGTGAGTATGAAAAAATAGAGGTGCGCTATAAGGGAGGTAAGATTGATATAATAGAGGGGACAGAACGACTTGCTACAAATAAAATGGCTGAGATACTCAAAGAGCAAAGCTATGATGAAATTAAAATCAGAAGGCAGGGTGGACAGGTAACGAGCGTATTAAGGACTAAGAAAAAAAGACTTTAAAATAAAAGGGCGTTCCCCTAAGAATTGCAAATAACCAATATGACTGGTGTTCCCAGAGTAGCGGTGCAAGCAATTTTAAAATGTTAAGTATTGAAAAATGTAAAAAAGAATTACAAAAAAACGGAACACACTACACAGAAGAAGAAGTAAAAGCCATTAGAGACTTGCTCTACAAGCTAGGGCGAATTGACTATGAGCATTACCAAAAGCAAAAACTAACGTATGAAAAGAGCCATCATTTACACAAGGGTTAGCACAGACGAACAAGCTGACAGAGGTTACAGTCTTAGAGACCAACAGGCAAAGCTTGAAAGGTATTGCCAAGAAAAGGATTTAGAGATTGTGAGGCATTTTCAGGATGATGCTTCGGCAAAGACTTTTAACAGGCCTGAGTTTAACAAACTACTAGAGTTTGTGAAAAAGAATAAAGGCGTTGCTGATAAGTTGCTCGTTATTAAATGGGATAGGTTTAGCAGAAATATGATGGCAGGGATGGTGATGAAACAAACACTTAAAACCTTAGGAATAAGTGTAGAAGCCATTGAACAGCCATTGGATGATGAAATACCTGAAAACCTATTGATGGAGGCTATATACCTAGCTGCGCCACAAGTTGAAAACCAAAGGCGTTCATTGAATACTCGCGCAGGTATGAGAAAAGCTATGAGAGAAGGTAGGTGGGTAAGTACACCGCCTAAAGGTTATATAATGCGTAGGGATGAATTGAATAAGCCTTTGATGATTCAAAATGAAGATGCAAAGTTTATTAAAGAGGGTTTTGAATTATATGCTACGGGATTGTATAGCAAATGTGAAGTGCGAAAAATGTTGGAAAAGAAAGGGTTTAAACTTAGCAAGAACGCCTTTACTGATACATTACGCAATCCGCTTTACTATGGCAAAATATTCATTCCTGAATACAAAAACGAAGATTCTGCACTAGTACAAGGTTTGCATCAGCCTATAGTTGATGAGGATTTATTTATGAAGTGTCAACAGGTTGAACATTCAACAAAACGAAATGCAGCAAAGCCACAAGCAAAAAACGATATGTTACCTCTTAGAGGGCATTTGGAATGTAAAGTGTGCGACAGCACGCTAACCGGTAGTGGCTCTAAAGGAAATGGTGGTAAATATTTTTACTACCATTGCCAACATGGATGCAAAGAACGTTTTAGGGCTGATGATGCACACAACGGATTCGATGAATTGCTTAAAACTTTAAAAGTGAAGCCTGAAATTGCTGCTTTATATATGGCGGTAATGGAAGACATATTTATTACTGAAGAGGGTGATAGAAAGGCTGAGTTGAAAAAGCTAGATGCTCAAATAAATGATTTTAAGGGAAAACTGATAAAGGTTGATGATATGTTTATTGCTGGTGATTTGGAAAAAGATAGCTACAAAAGAATGAAAGACCACTACTATAAACAAATGTTGGAATTACAGCAGCGCAAGAGCGATATGGAAACAATGGACACTGCATTTAATCAGTATCTGAAATGGGGTTGTAGCTTATTAGCAGACTTACCTACATATTATAATGGTGCACCAATAGAAGTAAAGCAAAAAATCGTTGGTTCAATATTTCCTGAAAAATTGGTTTTTGATAATGGTAATTATCGAACCAATAGAATAAATGAGGTGGTGAGCCTACTATGTAGTAATGACAAGGGTTTCAGCCTAAATAAAAAAGGGCAAGATTCCAAAATTGAAACCTTGCCCTGCGCAGCTCCCCGGGCTGGGCTCGAAC
>CAYSGX010000338.1:0-3884 GCA_964430605.1 uncultured Chitinophagaceae bacterium | reverse complement strand
ACAACATTACAATACAACCCAAAAGGCTGCCGATTTCGGCAGCCTTTTGGGGGTTAGGGGTGTAGCAAAAACTTTGCGACATTTGCATTCTATTTTCTTTCTGAAAGATGTCCGAAAAACAATCGAGCCATTTAAAATGGTTTCTGCTCATACTACTTTCTATTCTTTGGGGCAGTTCTTTTATCTTAATGAAAATGGGTATGAAGGCATTTTCGCCACATCAGGTAGCGGCACTTAGAATTGCAGTGGCATTTTTTGTAATGATACCTGTGTTGTTGTACAATGGCTTTAAAGAATTTACACTTAAAGATTTACCTGCTGTTTTTTTGATAGGCATTGTCGGCAATACTATTCCACCCTTTTTATTTTGTTTTGCACAGGTAGGTATGTCAAGTGCATTAGCCGGAATACTGAATGCTCTTACACCTTTGTTTGTATTAATCATGGGTGTATTGTTTTTCAGTTTTCAGTCTAATTGGAATAAAAATTTGGGAATAGGGCTGGGCTTGGCAGGTACAGTGTTATTAATACTTTTGAAATCAGATGGTTCAGTAAATTTTCAGTTTAATATTTACCCCTTTTATATTATTGCGGCTGCCGTGCTATATGGTATTAGTGCCAATAATTTAAAGAAACGTTTAGCGCATATTCACCCTATTACCACTTCGGCATTATTATATATTTCAACCGGTTACACAGGTATCATAGTATTGTATTTTTCCGATTTTTTTACGGTGCTTGAAACCAATCCTGATGCTTATACTGCCATGTACTATGTAATTTTTCTTGGCATATTTTGCACTGCTTTTGCAATGGTGGTATTTAATTATTTGCTGAAAAATACCAGTGTGGTTTTTGCTTCTACTGTAACTTACTTAATGCCTATAGTTTCATTATTCTGGGGTTTCCTTGATGGAGAATTAATTACGCTGATTCATCTTATTGGGTTGGGAATTATTTTACTTGGCGTTTATCTTACGAGTAAATAGTTTGTTTTTTTGTTGAAGGAAAACAAGTTTTGATAATCTTCTATTTTCATTTTACACAGGTATTTTACAAAAACAAAAAACCGATGCTGGTTTCCCTGCATCGGTATAATAAACTTGAAAATATCTCAAAAAAATTATTCGCCCGAAAACATTCTGCTGAAAAAGCCTTTCTCTTTTTTACCCGGATTGGGTTTAAAGTTTTCAGAATTTTTTAGTTTTTCCAACAACGCTTTCTCTTCAGAACTGAGTTGCTTAGGAGTCCACACGTTTACATATACCAACTGGTTGCCTACATGGTAGCGGCTGTTAATATCGGGCAGACCTTTGCCTTTCAGCTTTAATACTTTGCCGCTTTGTGTGCCGGGTTCTACTTTTATTCTGGCTTTACCGTCTATGGTAGGCACTTCGGCATTTACACCCATTACCGCTTCAGGAAAACTAATGTAGAGATTATACAATACATCGTTGCCTTCGCGTTGTAATTCTTCGTGCGGGGTTTCTTCAATCTGAACAATTAAATCTCCGGCAGGGCCGTTGCGCTCGCCTGCATTGCCTTTGCCATTCATAGAAAGCTGAATGCCTTCATGTACTCCCGCAGGAATATCGATGGTGATGGTTTCTTCGCCAAATTCTCTTCCTTCGCCTTTACATGTGCCGCACTTGGCGGTAATCATAGAGCCGCTGCCGTTACAGGTGGGGCAAGTGGCAGTAGTTTGCATGTGCCCCAAAATAGTTTGCTGCACTCTTCTTACCACACCCGAACCGCCACAGGTGGTGCAGTTAGAAACCGAATTTTTATCTTTTGCACCCGAACCATGACAAGTATTACAACCTACATATTTTTTAACCTTGATGGTTTTCTTAGCGCCTTTAGCGATATCTTCTAAAGTCATTTTTACTTTAATGCGCAGGTTAGAGCCTCTCGCTCCTGAACCATTGCCTCTGCGCGAGCGGGTGCCGCCACCAAAGAAACTTCCAAACGGGCTGTCATCGCCAAACACATCGCCAAACTGGCTGAATATATCCTCCATGTTCATGTGCCCGCCACCGCCATAGCCGCCTTGCCCGCCTTTTACACCGGCATGTCCAAACTGGTCGTACTTGGCACGTTTATCGGGGTCGCCTAAAATTTCGTAGGCTTCGGCAGCTTCTTTAAATTTATCTTCCGCTTCCTTATTGTCGGGGTTGCGGTCGGGATGAAACTGTAACGCTACTTTACGGTAAGCCTTCTTAATTTCTTCTTGCGATGCGCTTTTCGACACGCCCAGTATTTCGTAGTAATCTCTCTTCATAAATTCAAAATTCAAAAAACAAAATTCAAATAATTACTCGTCTTTGTTTTTGTTTATAATTGCTCCAAATATTTTAGTTAGTTCAATGGCCTCTTCAGCTAATTTATTTTTTTGATTTTTAGTGCTTTCAGTTTCACTATCTTCTAATACAATTAATTCGAGCCAATAATTAGATTCTTTTGCTTCTTTTCTGCAAATTTTAATTCTATGATAAAAATCTTTTTTGCTGAATGCCTCTTGTGCTTCAATATAATTTGCGCCCACCGAACCCGAAGAACGAATTACTTGCTTCACATCATCAATATTGATTACGTTTAGTTTTATGCTTTTACAAAATGCTCTTATAGATTGTGCAAATTCAAAAGTTCTTTCGCCTAAATCAAATCTCTTGCCTTCGTTATTTTCCACTATTAGCTTTTGAATTTTGAATTTAGATTTTTGAATTTACTTTCCCACCACCACTTTAGCATACCTCAATATCTTCTCATTAATATAATAGCCTTTTTCTATGGTATCAATTACTTTGCCTTTCATTTCTTCTGAAGGGGCAGAGATTTCGGTGATGGCTTCGTGCAGGTCGGCATTAAATTCGGTGCCGTTGCTTTCCATAGCTTTTACACCTTTGCTCTCTAATGTTTTTAGCAGTTTTTGATACACCAGTTGCATGCCTTCTTTCAATGCCGCTACATCATCGCTGTTTTCTAATGCTTTGTTGGCTCTTTCAAAATCATCGATGGTGGGTAATACTGCATTCACAATATCTTTTCCGGCAGTATCAAACAATTCCATTTTCTCTTTCGCGGTGCGTTTTTTGTAATTGTCAAAATCGGCATACAGGCGCAAATATTTATCTTTCAGGTCTTCGTTTTTAGTCGTTAACTCATCTATCTGTTCTTTTATTTTTGACGGATTTGACTGAAACAACTTATCAAACCATGACTTTTTTTCAGCGCTGTCTTCTTCGGCATTGGTTTCAACAGCTTCATTTTCTGAAAAAGATTCGTTTTTATCTTTATTGACATTTACGTTCACCTCTACTGTAATGTCTTTATTTTCGGTGTTTTCGGTAGCGTTTTGCTGTTCTTGTGCAGTGTCTTTTGTTTCTTCTGTAGTCATAAAACCTAAATTTTGCGCAAATATCGTCAAATTGTTTGCCATCAAGAGTTGTAACGACAATTTGGCAGGGAGCCACAGATTGCACTGATTGATTTATGCCGCCAGCTAAAGTCCCGATGAATATCCTATCGTGTGGACACATTTTTATTATAACCACATAGAAACATAGTTGTTATGTCTTTGTTTCATAGTGTTTGACTTTATTATTAAGTCCTGAACCTGCTATTGTATTCCGCTTGGCGGGACTATGTTTCGCTTAAAACAGGCATCAGACAATCATAGTTTTGCAAGCAAAAAACACAATAGCAGTAAATCGTATATTATACCAAATCTATGTTTCTATGTGGTTAAAATTTTTAGACAATGTAGTATTTGTGTCCACACGGTAGGATGAATATCGGAAGCAATAGTTTTTCCATTGATTGCCATTAGACTTCAGCCAACGGTTTAAAAACTAATGTAAAACTCGGGTTAATAAATAACTTTG
>CAYSGX010000337.1:0-3889 GCA_964430605.1 uncultured Chitinophagaceae bacterium | reverse complement strand
GGACGGGGTTACAATAGTTTATACCGTAAAGCATCAGACTAATATTGAAATATAAACGGTATAAGAAATCTTCCCCCATGTTCATCTTTATCTTTGGTAAGTCTGCACATAATAAATTGCTAAATTTGCTTCATGCCGAATCTGATATTATTTGACGCTCCGAAAATTCGCCAGCAATTACTGCCGTTCACTTTTACCCGCCCTGTTGCCGAAATAAGAATCGGCATACTAACCATTAAAGAGAAATGGGAAAAATATTTTCAGGCTGCCGCATCGTTTTTTACCGAAAACTATTTGCAGGAAAAATTCACATCGAAAATTGAACATGAAAATATCATTGTTAACGGTTCAGTTTTGCCTGATGAAAATTTGGTGAGAGCTATTAATTCTTTAAAGCTGAATCAATGCTTGTTGCAGCAGGAAACGGTTATTGCCATTCGTTGCGGCAAAGGCGAGACTGAAAATTTTGCGCAGTATTTCAGTACGGAAAATTTTGAAAAGCAGCAATACAACGATACCGTTTTTCAGTTAAATCATGTATGGGAAATTTTTTCAAAAAACGCGGCAGCGATTACTGCCGATTTCGATTTAATTACAAAAGGAAGAGCATCGCAGTCTTTGAACAATTCTAATACCGTAATCGGCAACGGAAAAATATTTGTTGAAGAAGGCGCAACAGTGAATGCGGCTGTTTTCAATACCAATTCAGGTTGTATATATATCGGCAAAGATTCGGAAGTGATGGAGGGCAGCGTAGTGCGTGGTCCGTTTGCTTTGTGCGAACATGCCGTGCTGAAACTTTCCTCAAAAATTTACGGAGCTACTACTATTGGCGTTCATTCTAAAGTAGGTGGTGAAGTAAACAACTCGGTAATTTTCGGCTACTCCAACAAAGCACACGATGGGTTTCTGGGCAATTCGGTGATTGGCGAATGGTGCAATCTTGGTGCGGACACCAACAATTCAAACCTGAAAAACAACTATGCCGAAGTGAAGCTGTGGAATTACGAAAGCGAAAAATTTACTAATACAGGCTTGCAGTTTTGCGGCTTGTTTATGGGCGACCATTCCAAGTGCGGCATCAATACCATGTTCAATACAGGTACGGTTGCAGGTGTTTCAGCCAATATTTTCGGAAGCGGTTTTCCGAGAAATTTTATTCCCTCTTTTTCATGGGGAGGCGCGCAGGGATTCACTGTTTTTCAGCTTGAAAAAGCCTTTGAAGTGGCTGAAAAAGTGATGGAGCGCAGAGGACTTTCACTTACCGATGCAGACAAAAAAATATTAGCGCACATTTTTAATTACGAAGAAAAATTCAGAAAATAATTATGAGACTGAAAATTGTGGCAGGCAACTGGAAAATGCATACCGATTATAATGAAGGAATTTCATTGGCTGAAAGCGTATTGGAAAATACAGGCAATATTACTGCGGGCAAAGAATTGATTTTCGGTGTGCCGTTTACACATTTGAAACCCATAGCCGAAATTGCTGCAAAGCATAAGCATGTTGCTGTTGCCGCGCAAAATTGCTACTATGAAACCAAAGGCGCATTTACGGGCGAGGTTTCGGCTGCCATGCTGAAATCGGTTGGTTGCAGTTATGTTATTTTAGGACATTCTGAAAGAAGACAGTTTTTTAACGAAACGGAAGAAACGGTTTACAAAAAAATACTCGCAGCCTTGTATGAAAAGCTGAAAGTGATTTATTGCTGTGGCGAGCCTTTGGAAATTCGTGAAAACAACAGGCATAAAGAATTTGTGGGCGAGCAGTTACAGGGAAGTATTTTAAAGCTGTCGCAAGAGCAGATAAAAAATATAGTAATTGCTTATGAGCCAATATGGGCAATCGGTACGGGAAAAACTGCATCATCGGCAGAGGCGCAGGAAATGCACGCTTATATCCGCAGCGCAATTAAATCAAAATTCGGCACTGCGATTGCGGCAGATATTTCCATTTTATATGGTGGCAGCGTGAAGGCTTCAAATGCTAAAGAACTGTTTGCACAGCCTGATGTAGATGGTGGCTTGGTGGGTGGCGTTTCGTTAGATGCAACAGCGTTTGCGGCTATTGTGAATAGTATTTGAACAGAAAATAGTTTGGTGTTATAGGTAAAACTGAATACTCTAAAGCCGCTTACACAAAGCTTATTGACACATTACCAATGTTCCACAATAAAACAGTTAGCAGCAACAATATGACGACTATGAAACAGGCACTATTATTTTTGACTTTGACAGTTTTCGGGCTGACATCTTGTAAGCAAAAACAGACGACCGAAACTCGGGACGACTTCAAAAAATATTATGACCAATTCCAAGTTGAAGGTTCGTTTGTGATTTACGACCAAAATAATGACAAATTTATTTTTTACAATCAGCAACAATTTAAAGAACAATTTTCTCCTGCCTCGACATTTAAAATTTGCAACTCACTAATTGGTCTTGAGACAGGTGTAATTAAAGACGAAAATTTTATCATTCCCTGGGATAGTATCGTTCAACAAAACCCAAAATGGAATCAAGACCACGATTTGAAATTAGCGTTTAAAAATTCGACAGTTTGGTATTATAGAGAGCTTGCAAGACGTGTAGGCGGAGAAAAAATGAAATTTTGGCTCGACAAAGCACAATATGGAAATGCGGACACATCAGGCGGCTTAGACCTTTTTTGGTTGAAAGGGGGACTTAGAGTAACGCCCGAGCAACAAATTGATTTTTTAAGACGACTTCACGAAAATAAACTTCCCTTTTCAAAGCGGACAACTGATATTGTGAAAAATATTATGATTGCAAAAGACACCTTAGACTATGTTATAAGAGCAAAGAGTGGTTGGGCTGACGATGATATAAAAAGTGCAGGTTGGTATGTTGGTTATTTAGAAACAAAGGACAATGTTTATTATTTCTCAAATTGTATTCAGACTCCTGATTTTGACAAAGCAAAAGCAAGAATTGATATTGTTTACTTAATACTTGACGACTTAAAACTAACGAGGAAATGAAAATCGCTGCTGCTAGCGGCTTGGCAAAAATCGTTACTTACTTCTAATAATAGGCTCTAAAAATACTTGTGTAAATTATTCTTGCTCAATGCGTTTTGATACTATTTCAGCATATATTACTTTGCTTACAACTAATATTTTATATTTACATTTATAGTAAATATTCCTATAACCAACCAAATAAAACCTAACCAACAATGAAAAGAAACATTTTAATGCTAAGCGTATTGTGTTTTGCTACAGCAAGATTATGCGCGCAAGACAATGTAGGTATAGGCACTCTTACGCCAAATGCTTCAGCTATTCTTGAACTATCTTCTAACAGCAAAGGGTTTTTGCTGCCCCGTGTGTCTTTACAATCTAATATAGATGTAACAACAATTTCTAATCCTGAAATAAGCTTGTTGGTTTATAACACCAATACAGGAATGCTTAATGCCAACGGAGCAGGATTTTATTACTGGAATGGTACTGAGTGGATACAGGCAGTAGGCCCTCAGGGAATACAAGGTGTTTCCGGCACTAATGGCCAGGATGGCATTAGTGTAAATACTGCTGTGGTAGATGGCAATGGAGATTTAATAATTACGCTCTCTAATAGTCAGACTGTCAATGCAGGTAATGTTATTGGCCCGCAAGGTACATCCGGAGTTGCGGGAGCAGATGGTGTAGGAATAAATACAGCGGTAGTAAATGGTAATGGAGATTTGATTTTAACACTAACCAACAGTCAAACCATTAATACCGGCAATGTAATCGGCCCTCAGGGACAACAAGGAATTCAGGGAAATCCGGGTACTCAAGGGCCACAAGGCACACCCGGAGTTGCAGGGGCTGCAGGAGCAAATGGTATAGGAGTAAGTACAGCGGTAGTAAATGGTAATG
>CAYSGX010000336.1:0-3891 GCA_964430605.1 uncultured Chitinophagaceae bacterium | reverse complement strand
AGTGGCTTTTGGTCAACGCAACTAAATGCAGCCGATTGTTCTGGAAATAGAGCGTTATCTCATAATGATGAAAACATTACTGAAATATGGATTGACGCATATTGTGTAGAATAATCCCCGCCTGCGCTCGCATCTTGCGAGTGCTTTTTTTCCCCTACTGGTAGTAGCATCCGCTACTACCCAAAACACCATACATGAAGTGTCCGCTCATATTCATATCCCATACGCCTATATTAAAAACAATTTTCTTAACGTTTTTATCTTGGGTTCGTAGCGAATGCTAAATATCAGGCGGCAGGAACTTTACAAAATATCCACAAAAAACAGCACAGCCCTGTTAGGCAGAAAAGAAAAAAACGGTTGGATTTGTCTTAACTTGGCAAAAAGAATTGCCTGATGAAACCACTTTTTTCGATTTGTATTTCCCTATTATTATTCACCTGCAGCACAGCACAAACCACCCTCACCGAATTTCAAAAAGAACCCGCAGCCTTCACTAAAGAACTGGTGGGCTTGCTCAACAGCACCCAGCGGGACGATTGCAAAAAAATAGCCGAAACCTTTGCCAACCTTCAAAAAACAGGCAAAATAGATGGCAGCACCATGGAGGCATTGATTAAAACCGGCAACACCATGCTGAAAGAAAAAATGCGCCCCTATCCGCATTTTTCTACCTACATAGATGTAATCAATATTTTATCAAACACAGGAAATAACTCAAAATTCGCAGCATGGAATAAAGTAATTGATGGCATTTTATTCGACCAAAAGCGAGGCAGCTATAATGAGATTACCGGCTTCTTAGAATTTTCAAAAAGCCTGTTTGAAAAAAATGCCCTTTATGACTCAAAGGCACGCCAGTGGATTGCTTCAAGCAAAGAATACACCTTTAGCTATGATAACAAAAGGCCCAAGCTTACCTTTCCTGCTCAAACAATCAGCGCATACAGCAGCGTAGATACTCAGGTAATAGAAAACACCAGTGGCGACCTGTTTCCTTTGGAAAACACATGGAAAGGCAACAACGGTAAAGTAGATTGGGGGCGTGCAGGCCTGCCCGAAGTATATGCCGAAATTAATAAGCCTTACAGTATTCAGCTCGATAAATCAGAGATTAATATCGATACCGTAACGTTTTATCACAAGCAATTATTTAAGGCAGCCATCACCGGCAGTTATCAAGACAGGGTAATGTCTCAGCAAGGCAACAGAAGTTATCCGCGTTTTATTTCGTTCGATAAAAATGTAGCCATTACCGATATTGGCCCCAATGTTACCTTCTCGGGTGCATTCCGTATGGAAGGCAATAATATCTACGGTTCGGGCGATGATTACGACCCTGCTATTATCACTTTTATAAACGACCAGGGCAAAAAAGTTATCACCGCAAAATCGACACAGTTTTTAATTAAAAAAGGCGAGGAACTTTCGGCACAAAGAGCACAAATGGTGCTTACGCTCAACAACGATTCCATTACCCACCCGGGCGTGAGAATGATGTACCGCTTTAACAACAAAGAACTTTCGCTCTACAGGCAAAGCAGTGGTATTGGTGCCGCACCGTTTTATGATTCATATCACAAAAAAGAAATTGAAACCGATGCCATTATCTGGAAAATCAATGAGCCTAATATTGATTTGAAGATGATGACGGGTGGCGACAAAAATGCTATGGAACTTACCTCTGATAATTATTACAGAAAAGGTGAAATAGAAAAATACCAAACCATTAAAGACCTTAGCCCCATTCACTATCTGAAACGCTATGCCGATGAAGTAGGCCAGAATGAATATCTGGCTGATGCGTTTGCCAAAAGATTAGACCCTAAATACACCGAAAACACCATCAAAAACCTTTTGTATAAAATGATGGAAGATGGTTTTATTTTTTACGATGCTGAAAGAGGTATCATTACCGTAAATGAAAAAACAACTAATTACGTGCTGGCTGCTTCGGGCAAAAAAGATTATGATATTATCAAAATCAATTCATTCAGCAACACTACCAATGCGCAAATAAATGTAGAAACCCGCGACATGGCGGTGGCAGGTGTCGCCATGATTACGTTGAGCGATACCGCCAACGTGTATTTATTTCCGAAAGAAAAAGGCGTTACGCTGAAAGAAGGTCAAGACATGGAATTGTCGGGAAATATTTTTGCCGGAAGAATAGATTTTGAAGGCGAAGGTTTTTATTTCGATTATGATTCTTTCAAAATAGACATGACCTCGCTGGCTTCTGCAACCATTAATATTCCCACCGGAAAAACAGATAAGCAAGGCGACCCCGAGTTCACCCCCATGAAATCGAAAATTGAAGGGCTTACAGGTTTCCTGAATGTTGACCATCCGAAAAACAAATCGGGTAAGCAGCGCATTGAGAAATACCCCATTTTCACCAACAGAAAAAACTCTTATGTTTATTACGATAAAAAGGAAGTAAGAGACAGCGCCTATCTCAGAGATAAATTCTATTTCGAAATAGAGCCTTTTGTTTTCGACAGCTTAAACTCTTTCGACCCCTATCTTGCCGATTTAAAAGGTAAATTGGTTTCCGCAGGCATTTTTCCTGATTTTCAGGAAAACCTAACCGTACAGGAAGATTTATCGTGGGGCTTTCAGCGTGTAACACCTAAAGCAGGTTTTCCTGTTTATGGCGGCAAAGGCACTTACACCGATTCTGTTTTATTATCGAACAATGGCTTGCAAGGCCGTGGGCATGTGAAGCATTTATTTTTAGATTTCAACTCATCAGATATTCTTTTCACCCCCGACTCACTAAATGCCGTGAGCGATACCTTTTTAATGCGGAAAGATAAAATTGGCAGCGTTACTTTTCCTATCGTAAAAGGAAAAAACAATTTAATTCACTGGCTGCCTTATAAAGACACCATGAATATTCTTTCGCAAACTGAACCGTTATTAATGTATGAAGATGAAGCATCATTAAAAGGCGGATTGGTGTTTACTCAAAAAGGCTTAACCGGAAACGGGAAATTTGAATTTACCGAAGCAACTTTAGAATCACAGCTCTACAAGTTTTCTGCCGACCAGTTGCAATCTGATACCATGAGCATGGAGATTAAATCTATTGGTGGCGACCAGGTAACTTTCAAAACACCCAACGTAAGAGGCAAGGTAGATTTTGAAAAGCGTATAGGAGAGTTTAAAGCCAACGCGGAAGATATTCCCACCGAGTTTTCTAACAACTTATTCAAAACCAATATCAACGAGTTCTTTTGGGATATGGATAAAAAGATACTCGACTTTAAATCACCTGCCGGAAGCCCGGGCGCTTATTTCGTATCTACTCACGCCCAAAAAGATTCTTTACGCTTTATGGCTAAGCGAGGCATTTTCGATATGACCAGTTCTATTATTAATGTCGAAGAAGTATCGCGCTTTTATATTGCCGATGCTGAAATACAGCCCGACAGCGGCAAAGCCACCATACTTCCGGGCGGTAATATTGATACCCTCAGAAACGCGGTAATTATTGCCGATACTTTAAACAAATATCATAGAATATACGATGCTACTTTATATGTAGATGCCCGCAACAAATATGAAGGCACCGGAAAATACGACTATCGCTATGGCGATATGAAAAAGATAATTAACCTCAGCAAAATAGCCGTTAAAGAAGATAAATTAAGCAGAAAGAAAATGGGCTACACCTCTTTCGCAGAAGGCATTATTGAAGAAAAAGACAGCTTTAAAATACATCCCGATATTGATTTTAAAGGTATGGCAAGTTTTGTGGCTACCGATACCGGAGTAACTTTTGATGGTTATGCCAAAATGAAAATTGGTGAAGTACAAACCGACTGGTTTAGCTTTAAAGATAAAATAGACCCTAATAATTTCTTGCTGCATTACGACAAGCCCGTA
>CAYSGX010000335.1:0-3922 GCA_964430605.1 uncultured Chitinophagaceae bacterium | reverse complement strand
TGATTATCTAAACAGTTTTGTGCCGTTGCATAACCAATGCTAAGTATAGAAAAAACAAAATACCATAAACCTTTTTTCATCTTAATAAAATTTATAGAAACCGAAGAATAAAATTAATAATTTATTAATAGCCATTGCCCGTTTCAAAAAAAATAAAATACACTAAAAATCAGTTAGTTAAGCCAATTTCTGTTTTTATACCGAAACAACTCAGGTTTCCGAAAAAATTAAGTTCAGAACCTTCGGTATTAACTACTTTCAGTATAAGTTCAATGCTAACTACTTAATAGAAAAAATCTATTACACAACACGGGTTAAATATTTTTTAGCTTTCAATAAGTAAAACTTATGCAAAGATTTTGATGCTGTTAGCTTTTCACCGTTTCTTTGCACCTAAACTATTCTTCTGGAACAGCTTCCTACATACACGCTTTCACAACTATCGTTACGCAATGGAGCAGACAAGCCCGAAATATGGATTGCCTATAAAGGATTGATATATGATGTAACCGAAAGCCGCTTATGGCGCAATGGCAAACATTACGAGCATTGGGCGGGGCAAGACCTTACGTCCGAGCTGGCAGATGCCCCACATACCGAAAAGGTCTTTGAGCGTTTTGTGCCTATAGGTAAGCTTGTTTAAAATTATCTTCTTTTTTTCTTTTTTACTGAAGCTTCTTGTGTTTTAACAGATTGTTTCAACGAAGCATTCATGGCATCGGTTTCAACAGGCGAAAGGTTGCGCCACTTACCCACCGGCAAATTGCCAATAGTGATATTCATAATACGAATTCTTTTCAGGCTAATAACTTCATAATTTAAATATTCACACATTCTTCTTATTTGCCTGTTAAGCCCTTGTGTAAGAATTATTTTGAAAGATTTATTGCCTGTTTGCTTTACAATGCAAGGCTTTGTTTTAGTACCTAAGATGGGTAGCCCGCCCGACATGCTTTTTAAAAATTCGGGGGTAATGGGTTTGTTTACCGAAACTATATATTCTTTTTCATGCTCATTATCGGCACGTAAAATTTTATTTACAATATCGCCATCATTAGTTAATAGAATTAATCCTTCGGAATCTTTATCGAGCCTGCCAATAGGAAAAATGCGTTTGGGGTGATTGATGTAATAAATGATATTGCTGCGGTCGGTTGGGTCGGTAGTAGAAGTAATACCCTTGGGCTTGTTGAAAGCGATGTATAAGCTTTGCTTGCGACTTACTTTAATAATTTCGCCATCAACTGCCACCACATCGCCCGGCTGTACTCTTGCCGCCAACAATGCCACTTCATCATTAATGGTTACTCTTGCTTCTTCAATATACCTATCGGCCTCTCTGCGGGAACAAAAGCCCGATGAGCTGATGTATTTATTAAGCTGAATGCCCGATTGTTCTTTTTGCACGCAGTAAATTTAGAACTAAATGAAGATTATTTCAGAATGCAGCAGCGTGTATGTTTTAGGGCGGCTCTAAAATTTGATTATTTCACGCAAAGGCGCAAAGGCGCGAAGAAAGTTCAAATTGATTTTCAATGCTTGGTGTCTTGGCGTGAAACATGAGCATTTTGAATTTGTTAGAACTGTCCTTTAGTTTTCAGCCTAAAGAAACATCTAATATCATCATAATCAGAAAGCCGCCTATAAACCCAAGTACCGCCACATCGGTATATTTATCGCGTTGTGTTTCGGGAATTACTTCTTCAACCACAACATAAATCATTGCCCCTGCCGCGAAAGCCAATAAAAAAGGCAATATGGGCTGCATGTAAATTACGGCCAATGCGCCCACAACACCGGCAACAGGCTCTACTATTGCCGATAACTGTCCATACCAAAAACTTTTAAAACGACTTATTCCCATTCTTCTTAAAGGCATCGCTACCGCAAAGCCTTCAGGAAAATTTTGAATGCCAATGCCTATTGCCAATGCCACTGCGGCAGGAATACTGGCCCCGTCAATACCAATAGCTGCTGCCCCAAATAATACGCCCACCGCAAGGCCTTCGGGAATATTGTGTAAGGTTATTGCCAAAACTAAAAGGGTGGTACTATGCCATTGGGTTTTCATGCCTTCAATTTCCGATTCGGGAAAGTTGATGTGCAGGTGAGGCAACCATTTATCTAAAAAGAATAAAAATAAAGCCCCTCCTAAAAATCCTACTGCTGCGGGAAACCAGGGCATACCGGGAAAACTTTTTTCAGACATTTCTATGGCAGGATTCAGCAAAGACCAAAAACTTGCCGCTACCATAACGCCACCGGTAAAACCTAATAGAGCATCGAGCACTCCGCGATGCGCTTTTTTGAAAAAGAAAACTAAACCGGCACCTAAAGCCGTAAGCATCCAGGTAAATGTTGTTGCGTAAAATGCCGCCCAAACAGGGCCTATTTCTGCGACATAATTTTCTAAAGCAGCCATCATAGCGCAACAAAGATAAATTTATTTAGACAAATCTAAAAATTATTTTTAGGATAGGCTAAATATTATTTTGCAAGCTCGCAAGCCCGTTGTTCTGCTTTTAATATTCCTTCGGCTAAATGCTCGCCTACCAGTTTTTGATTGAAATGTGAAAGGGCGGCTTCGGTAGTGCCTCCTTTAGAAGCTACCGCTTTTATTAATTCATCTAAAGGTTTATTGGCATTATTGATTAAGTAAAAAGCCCCCTGCATGGTTTGTTTTACTAATAGCGAAGCTACCGATTCTTCCATGCCCATTTGCTTGCCGGCTTCTATCATGTGTTTTACCAAATAGAAAAAATAGGCAGGGCCGCTACCGCTTAAAGCCGTTACCGCATCGAGCATTTTTTCATCTTCAAAAAACACGCAACGCCCTGTGGTAGAAAGCAAGTTTTCAGCTTTTCTTATTAAATCTAACGGTAAGTCGGGTGCGCAAGAAAAACCGGTCATTCCCATACCTGCTTCGGCCGGTGAGTTAGGCATGGCACGCACAATATTAGTGGCCCCTAATTGTCGCTGAATAGTATTTATTGTAATGCCCGCCATAATAGATACAATCAAATTTTCAGGCTTAATTACGGCTTTTAGTTCAGCAGCCAGCGAAGCAAAATCTTGTGGCTTAACGGCAATAATAATTATATCGCTTTCAGAAATTTTAGGGTCGTTTACAACGGTAACATCTCCAACATTTAATTGCTGTAATTCAGTTTTACGCTGTTCATTTTTTTCTGCCAGCAGCAGGTTATTTTTTGAAACTATATCGTATTTCAAAAATGCCCGGGCATAAATTAAACCCATGTTGCCACAGCCTACAATAGAAATATTCATTAATTATATTTTTGAATTTAGGTAAAAACAAATCTACCTGTTTGCTTTTAAAATTTTAGGATAGAATTTATTTTATTGCGGCAGAACACATAACAAAAACAATTTCTTGCGTAACTATATACTGAAGCTTTCTACGGATGCTGATATAAACAACGATTGGAAGGTGAGTAGGAGGAAAAACAAAAAAGCCCAAAGATTACACTCTGGGCTTTTAACGGAAACAGTCATTTTTTTACTGTACGATTAAACGTTTTGTGTAGCTTTTTTCTCCATCAGTGGCTTGAACAATATAAGCGCCTTTTGAAAAATCAAGCGTACTAATTTGTAAGTTATTGGCTCCCTGAGGTAAATTGTAACTGCCTACTTCTTCGCCCAACATATTAATTACTTTAACTGCTTTAGGCATTGTAGATAAAGATTCAACAAATGAAACTGTTACTAAACCATTTGCAGGATTAGGAAACACTTTCATATTATTTGATTCGGCTGCTGTGTTGTGAATACCACTCGAAAAGGAATAACAGATTTCCAGTTTAGGTCTTTTAGCTGCATCGGCATAATCGCTCGAAGCGAATATCATGGAATTGTATCCGTTTTCGGTTATCAATTGCAACATCAACCCGTAGTTATTCCC
>CAYSGX010000334.1:0-3936 GCA_964430605.1 uncultured Chitinophagaceae bacterium | reverse complement strand
CGCATAGTTACCATCGCCAAAATCCCATTCGTAAGTAGATACCGTACTGTCTCCTATCCCCCTAAAACGAATAATCGTATTGGGGCAGATGTATGAAGTGTCTATGGTAGAATCGGCAGGGGCATAATTGAATTCGGCAAAAATATTAGTAAGGTTAGCGCCCACAGGATACCCATAAGACTCATCATTTCCGTAGCCATAAACATAGGCAACAAAACCGCTATCGCTTCGTAGCGTGTGGTCGCCCTGAGTAATGGTTAATTGCGCATAAGACCATGTATTATTAGCCGGCACCGGCACAAACTGATTACCAATGTTATTCCCATCCAGCGTTACAATATTAGTGTTGGCAGTCCGGGTTACTACATTCAGATAATACGCAGTAATGATAGAAGAGGTGAAGGCATTAAAAGTAATTTGATTTAATTGCTGATTGGTAGGGCTTAGCATTAATGAAAACGGATCAGAACTGGTGTTATCGCACGCACTGCCTTTGCTGAATTGTGCCAATGAGATAGGTTTATTGGCAGTTACAAATCCTGCAGCAGGCAGGTCAAACTGATTAAACTGCCCCGCATTGAGATTAATATTCGGCCCGCCATTCACATTTACAACAGTGCCTGCATCTTGAGCCATTACCCTATACCTTGAAGAGCTTCTGGTTTTTAGTGGCGGAATGACATACTCTTGCCCCCAGGTGTAGGTTGGGTATAACTGCTCATTCAAATGATCACAATATGCACATTGCACACCTGTGCATATATTACCCGCATACAAAGCAAAATTCGGACAGCCAATACCATTATCAATAGAGCGCACTAAACTTCCGGTTAAATCTCCCGTAGCCTGAACTTGATAGGTTTGCCCGGGATTCAATGTAATAGTAAAAGGTACATTTGCCGGCTGGCCGCTTATAGTAGCCACCTTAGGTGTAATTTCTATCTGAGTGTTATTATAACAACCCACAATTAAAAATTCTGAAGATTCAGAAAATGTCTGATTATCAGTATAAGCCATTACATAATACTGGTTACCTATGGTTTGTATGGGCAGTATTACCGAAGCATCAGATGTATTGGGCATATAGTTTAAATTAAATACCGTAACGGTATCGTCTGCCAGTACATTAATACCCGTTTGCCTAATAACTCCCGAACCTACCGTGTGCCCTTGTGCAAAAGGAATAGTAATTTGAGTAGTAACCCCCGGAACTACGGTAAAGTTTTGAGTCCAGCCTTGTAATGGAATACTAATAGTGCCTGTGGTATTTACCTCTGATGTTATGTACACATATAAATCTCCCGTGGCATAAAAATTCTGCATAAACCCCAACCAAAAATTGGTGCCACGTGTAGTAAAGTTTTGCGCCTTGGTTGCACAATAAAAAACTGAAAATAACAGTATGAATAAAATGCGAAGCAGAATAATGTATGTTTTAATGGTTACAGTTGATAACTAAAGATAGCATATATTCTCAAAATTGAGTGCCATTTTTTAACACTAATGCTGATAACCTGAATTCAGGATAAGAAAGATTTATTGTGTGAAATTTTGGTACTTCGCCATATTTAAATTTAAAACAGCTATCAGAAAAGGAGATAAAATAAGCTTTACTCAATAAAAAAATCCCAAGCAACATGGGTTACTTGGGATTAAATAAAGTTTTTTAAAAAACGATGTCGCTTAGAAACGCTCTAACTGAGAGAAGTAAAAATTACCTTCTGCTAAAGCATTTTCATCAGAATCGGAGCCATGCACCGCATTGGCGGCAATGCTTTTTGCAAACAAATTCCTGATTGTGCCCGGCTCGGCTTTAGCAGGGTCGGTAGCGCCAATCAAAGTGCGGAAATCTTCAACCGCATTATCTTTCTCTAATATTGCCGCTACAATAGGGCCCGAAGACATATAATCAACCAATTCGCCAAAGAAAGGTCTTTCTTTGTGTATTTCATAAAATTTACCCGCATCTTCTTTAGAAAGCCTGGTATATTTTAAAGCCTTAATGCGGAAACCTGCTTCGTTGATTTTCGCTAAAATCGGGCCGATATAATTATTTTCAACTGCATCGGGTTTAATCATTGTAAAAGTTACATTACCTGCCATTTTCTATGTTTTATATTGTTTTAGGGTTTAAAAGATTGTTTTTCAAACGGAGTGCAAAAATAGTGTTTCCCATTCAATGTAGTCAACAATTACTATTCATTTTGGAAACTAAATTGTTTTCTTGACCTTTGCCATACTGCTTATGACAAACTTAGATACGCTGAAAGAGTTTCTTTCCAAACCCAGGAAAATTGTAATTATTACCCACCCCAACCCCGATGGCGATGCCATGGGCTCTTCATTCGGGCTTTATAATTACCTCATTCAGAAAAAGCACAACGTATGTGTGGTATTACCCACTTCTTATGCCGAATTTCTGAATTGGTTTCCGGGCATAAAATCGGTTTTGGTAAACCCCAATCACAAAGATTTTATTCTGAAATGTATTGAAGCGGCCGATTTAGTTTGTTGTTTAGATTTTAATGCCCTTAGCAGAGTAAACGATTTAGGCGAAGCCATCAGAAATTCAAAGGCTAAAAAAATGATGATAGACCATCATCAGCAGCCCGAAGATTTTGCCGGCTTTATGTTTTCTGATGTAACAGCAAGTTCTACTGCCGAAATGGTGTATGATTTTATTGAACTTATGGATGAAACCCATTTGGTAAATAAAGATATTGCCACTTGCATTTACACAGGTATTATGACCGATACGGGAAGTTTCCAGTTTTCGTGCACTTCGCCAAAAGTGCATAGAACAGTTGCAAAACTATTGGAGCAAGGCATTGATTTTGTAAATATTCACAACAGGCTGAATAACAATTTCTCTGAAAGCCGATTAAGATTATTTGGCTACAGCATTACCGAGCGCATGAAAATTTATGCTGAACATAAATGCGCTTTAATATGGCTAACCCGCGAAGATTTACAGAAATTTCAACTGCGCATTGGCGACACCGAAGGCTTGGTAAATTATCCGCTGAAAATAAAAGGCATTAATATGGCAGCTTTTATTGTTGACAGAACCGAGCAAATTAAAATGTCTTTTCGCTCAATAGGTAAATTTGATGTAAACCAAATGAGCCGCAAATATTTTAATGGTGGCGGGCATATTAATGCGGCAGGCGGGCAATCGAAAGAAACACTGGAAGAGGCAATAGCTAAATTTGAAAGCGTTTTACCTGAGTATAAAGAGCAATTAAGTTATTAATTGTCAGTAATAAGTTTTCAGTAAGTTGACTTTAAACTTTTTGAATTTTGAGTTTTGTATTTATTTAAAACAGCATTATGAAATATTGTTTTTTTGCTTTTTTTATTTTGATATTATTTTCCTGTACTCCTTCTAAAGAAAAACTTCAGGAGCAAATTACAAATGCCGAAGCCGAGTTGTTTAAAAATGATAAAGGCACTTTTGTATTTGAAGACAAGCTGGCTGTAAAAACCATAGAAGCCTACAGCGCATTTGTGGCAGCATATCCCGAAGACAGCCTTACGCCCGAATATCTTTTCAAAAAAGCCGATTTGTTTCGCTCATTAAAAGATGCCGGAAAATCTATTGAAACTTATAATGCCATTATTGAAAAATATCCCGATTACAAAAAAGCGCCTTACTGCCTGTTTCTTAAAGGGTTTATTTATGAAAACGAGTTGAACAATACAGCTAAAGCCAAAGAAAGCTACGAAGCGTTTTTAGTTAAATATCCCAATCATGAATTGGCCGATGATGTTCAGTTTTCTTTAAACAACCTTGGTAAATCGCCCGAGCAACTCATAAGAGAGTTTGAAGAAATGCAGCAGAAGATATTGAGCGATACTTTGGTGCAGGCGGGTTAAGCCAATAGACCTCTTTCATAAATCATTTTGTTGTTTCCGAACAATAGGAAAAGTCTGTCA
>CAYSGX010000333.1:0-3937 GCA_964430605.1 uncultured Chitinophagaceae bacterium | reverse complement strand
CACCATTAATAATGGCCCAATTGATAGGTGCGGCACCTCTGTATTTTGGAAGTATAGAAGCATGAAGATTTATAGAGCCATATTTCGGCAGGCTCCACACTATTTCGGGCAACATGCGAAAAGCTACTACAATACTTAAATCGGGCTGTAGTACATTTAACTCCTGAATGAACGATTCGTCTTTCAGCTTTAAGGGTTGTAATACTTTTAAATTATATGCTGTTGCAAATTCTTTTACAGGCGAGGCAGTAAGTTTAAGACCTCTGCCCGCAGGCTTGTCGGGGGCAGTTACTACCGCCACAACATCAAAACCGTTTTCTAATAATATTTTTAAACAAGGCACAGCAAAATCGGGTGTGCCCATAAATACAATTTTCATGCTAATGATTAAAATCTTTGTACAATAAATATTCTCTGCGAATAACCATAAACTGCTCTAAATCCTGTTGCCAGCTTTGGCGTATTTGCTGCTCATTTTTTCCGGCAATAATTTGCTGACGCAACTGGTCGGTGCCGGCAAGTTTATCGAAAAAGTTATTGAAGAATTTAGTTTTATCGGGTGTTCTTTTATACAGTTCAAGCAGCCAGCTAATTTCTAATTGCTTTTTCTGCATAAAATGATTTTTACCATATTCTCTTAAATCTAAACCATAACATTTAGTATTCAGATGAGGCGGATTTTTCGCTCCTTCAACACTTTTGGGAGTAAACTCAAAACTTTTAGACTGGTATTCAGGATAACCGATAATTTGAAACGGAGCATCTGTTCCCCTGCCAACACTTACAATAGTGCCTTCAAAAAAACAAATGGAAGGGTAAAGATAAATGGCAGTCATATTGGGAAGGTTGGGCGAAGGCTTGGTGCGCACTTCATAAGTATCGTCATGGAAATAATTGTCGCAGGGAATCACCGTGAGCCTGCATTGCCTGCCACCTTCCAGCCATTTTTCTCCGTTAATCATTTTGGCATATTCGCCTACGGTCATGCCATGCACAACAGGCACAGGGTGCATGCCCACAAAGCTTTTAAATTCGGGTTTCAAAACTGGGCCATCTACATAAAAGCCATTGGGATTGGGACGGTCTAGCACTACCAAAGGCACATTGTTTTCAGCACAGGCTTCCATTACATAGTGCATGGTAGAAATGTATGTGTAGAACCTTGCGCCTACATCTTGTATGTCGAAAATCATTAAATCTATATTGGCTAAATCTTCCCGTGCCGGTTTTTTCTTACTGCCATAAAGTGAAATGATGGCAATACCTGTGGCAGCATCTACCGAGTTGCCAACGTTTTCCCCGGCATCGGCTTTGCCGCGAAAACCATGTTCGGGAACAAATATTTTTTCAATGGTAATGCCTTGCTTTACTAATGAATCTACCAGATGTTTTTCCTTGCCATACTCGCCCACTAAAGAAGTGTGGTTTACCACTACACCTATTTTTTTGCCTCTTAACTGAGGCACATAGTTGTTCATCTTTTCGGCACCTACTACCACCTTCGCTTTATCATAAACCGCTGTTCCTGATTGTTGTGGCTGGCATGATGCACTGAAAAACGCTGCAATGCTGATTGCAATAATTATAAAATGTTTCATAGGGCGAAATTATACCATTTTGCTTTAGGCAAAGCGGCAGTAACGCACAGAAAAAAGTGTACCAATAGAATTGTTTGCTGAAATAAAGACAGATTTTATGCTACCTCGCTGAATGCGGTTTCCGGTATTTCTTCAGGCTGAAGTTTCATTTGATATTGCCCGTCAAAATATGCTTTCATTACATCCCAATATTCTTTACCGTAAGAAACAAAAATTTCTTCTCCGGCTTTAATATTCTTTTTGGCTACGATGTAAGGTTTCTTTTTAATGATTTGATATTCGGCATTATTCTTTAAGCCTTCTACTTTTTTATAGCCCTGCGCATCGTTGGCATATCTGCCTAATGATTCAGGTGTGTTTTGCGCATCGATGCAAAACTTTTTAGAAACGAAAAAGAAATAACCGTTCACGCCTTCTTGCGCATCGTTGCGCTTTTCGCATTCGGCCCATGTTAATTGTTCTCCGGTGTATTCAATTATAATTTCGCCTTTTTTAATTGCAACATCAGTAAATAAACCCTTTCCGGCATTTGGAATCAACGAATCTTGAACAAATAGCATAGCTATAAAATAGTTTTATATAGTATTGTAAAGTAAAAAACCCCGCTGTTTTCGCGAGGTTTTTTGTGTGGGAGCTACAGGGTTCGAACCTGTGACCCCCTGCTTGTAAGGCAGGTGCTCTGAACCAGCTGAGCTAAGCTCCCATTTTATATTTTCAGCCCGTGTGTCCCTTCCGATATAAACCGGAATACTCTGACTAACTGAGCTAAACTCCATTATTTCATTTAAGAACTATTAATGCTGTTCCAAACGGAACGCAAATATAGAACACTTCGTGAAGTTGCAAAAGTTTTTTGAAAAAAAATGTTTAGTTCGAAAAAATAGAGAATTGAGAGCATTGGGAAAATTGGAAAATAGTGGATTTGAGGTAGTGGAAAACAGCAGCCGTATTGGTAAATATAACACCAAACCTGCTATGGTCTATGGACTACCGACTATGGACTTCCAAGTGTAGCATTAAAAAGTCAGTCAAAATAAATCCTCTTTCTTACGTTAATAAGGGGCTTTGCATGGCGTTGAGGCTTAACATAACTTGTACCTTAAATGAAATTGTGGCTTAAATATTTTTTTATCGGCATTGGTGTCGCGCTGTCTTTATTTATTACGGCTGCGCTGGTGGTGTCGCAGCTTTACAGCGATAAAATAAAAGATTTGCTGCTAACCCAGCTCAATAATGAGTTGCTGGTAAAAGTAGAAATTAAAGGCGATGTGAAATTTGTGTTCTGGAAAAATTTTCCTGAAGCTACTTTAGAAATAAATCATCTGGTGGCGTATGGCAGTCCGCCTCACCCTTCAAGAAAAATGTTGCGTGCCAACAGGGTGTATCTCAATATGAGTATTTATGATTTGTTGCAACAAAACTGGTCGTTCAATTCCATAATCATTGAAAAAGGCACTTTCGATTTATATAAAGACAAGCAGGGCAATATCAATTTTCAACTGCTGAAACCAACCACAGGCAAGCGGCAGCCGCAGGCTGTAGATTTAAGTATTGATAAGGCTTTGCTGAAAAAAGTGCAGATTATTTATCACGATGAAACCACTGATTTTATTACAGATGTGATTATTAAAGAAGGCATGTTGAAAGGCGATTTTAAAAAAGAAACGCTGTTTTTCGATGCTGAATTAGACAGTGAAGTGAAGCTGTTGTCGCTTAAAAACGAAACCTATCTTTCCGATAAAAATGTGTCAACCAAAGGCAGCCTGAAAATAGATACTGATAAAGGGCATTACAAGCTCGTTACCGATTATGTAACCATAGAAAACAATGTGTTTAAAGTAAACGGATTGATAGCCATAGAACAGCAGGGCACTTTGCTGGGTATAGAAATTTCTTCGTCTGAAATTGCCGTGAAAGATATTATAAACCTTGCGCCAAAAAATATTGCCGGTAAGCTGAACGAATACAGCCTGACCGGAAATGTGGAAGCCAGAGTGAACATTGATGGCATGTTGAGTGCCGATATCAACCCGTTTGTGAATGCCAATATTAAGCTGAAGAAAAGCAGCTTTAGTGTGAAAGAATTAAATGCCAAAGCAGAAAATGTGTGGGCAAATATTCAGTATAATAATGGCGCTCTGAAAAATAACAAAACTTCTACTTTAAGAATAGAAAATATTACAGGCAATATTGGCAGCTCGGTGCTTGCGGGTATGGTGGCTGTTAAAGATTTTGATAATCCTGATTTGCATATTGAATATAAAGGCAAGCTCGATTTGGGGCTGTTGCAGCCTTTTATTATTAACGATGAAATCACCGCCATTAAAGGCCTGTTGCAT
>CAYSGX010000332.1:0-3940 GCA_964430605.1 uncultured Chitinophagaceae bacterium | reverse complement strand
CCTTCAAGCCAAGGTTTACTTCGCCTGCGAGATTACGCATTTCCCTATAAAAAGGGGGTTGCTGATACATGCCTGCCGCTGCCCTCAACACCACATCTTTTTTTGTATCGGGTTTCCACGAAAACTGCACTCTGGGGCTTACTAAAAACTCCTTGTTTACATCCCAATAACTAAAACGCGCGCCATAAGTAATGGTAATATTTTCATTGTTATTTAGCCGCCATGTATCCTGAAAAAAGCCACTGTAACGATTAGAATTCAGCGTAAAAGAACTCTTCAACAATACATCCATCTCAATATTATCATCGTTGAGAAGGTATAAAGGCAATGAATACCCTGCCGAATCGAGCAAAGTCCACTCGTTAATTTTATCGTTTATTTGTTCCCGCTGATATTTAACGCCCCACTGCATCGTGTGCCTGCCTTTATAATAAGTGCCTCTGTGCTCGGCATTAGCTACCAGTGTTTCCAGCCTGTTGCGGGCGTAGCGGTGCAAGCCGCCTGTGCCCAGCGCATAGCGGGGCTGCCCGAAATTTTCTTTGCTGAAATCGGTTTCTACCTCGCCTAAAAAGTAATCGCCAATAATATCGTAAGCCTCATCTTCCTGTGTAGAATATACCGATGACATCCATTTCAGCTTCAGCTTAGGATTCACTCTTGTAGTCCACGAAACACCATTCATAAATGTTTGGTAGCGGTCGTTTTCACCGCCCTCAAAAGCCATGCGTAACTGATACACCTGATTGATAGCGCCAAACGTAGTAGTTAATTCTTCGGGCGAAAACACAAAGCGGTTGCGGGCATAGTTAACAATGTACTCAATTTCATTTTTATCGTTAACCTTATAAGTCATGTACGATTGCAGGTCTATAAACAAAGGCACATACTGCCCTTTGGTTTGCAAGCTGTTCAGCAGGTATTGGTTAGAGCGTTGGCGAAAGCCAAATAAATAAGTAAATTTCTCTTTTTTATCAGCGCCTTCAAGATGAGCCGTTACGCCCAATAAACTACCCGAAACACTGCCGCCAAAGGCTTTAGGTTTTTTATAGCGCACATCTAACACTGAAGACATTTTATCGCCATAACGAGACTGGAAGCCTCCCGAAGAAAACTCGACCGACTGCACCAAATCGGCATTGATAAAACTTAGCCCTTCATTTTCTCCTGAACGGATTAAGAAAGGACGATACACCTCAAAGTCGTTTACATAAACAAGGTTTTCGTCATAATTACCCCCCCTGACAGAATAGGTAGAACTCATTTCGTTGGTAGAACTTACACCCAAACCTTGCGTAACCAGCGCCCCTTCTACCCCACCCAGTGGCGTGGGTATTTTAGAAATATTTTTTACATCAACTTTTATGGTACCTGCCATTTCTCTTATTAACCTGTCTTCAATATCTACACCTTCCAGCTCTACCAGTTCAGGTTTCATTTTCCGGTTGAGTTCATAACGTTGCGATGGCTTTAACAAAACGGTAACCGTGTCGTTTTTAAAACCTAAATAAGAAAAAACAACTTTAAGATTTTCATTGGCAGGCACTTGAAGCTCATACTTACCATTGCTGCCTGCCAACGCACCCACTTTTACATTATTGTCTAAATAAACCTGCACCCCCTGAAAAGCTTTGTTGTTTTCATCGGTAATGGTGCCATATAAAAAAGCGGGTTGGGCAAGTACTGTAGTGCTGCAAAAGAAGGTGGCTAATAATAGTATAGTTGCAATTAACAATAATTTATTCGGAATAAGAAAGCGGAAAAGTTGCAAAATTGAATGAAATTAAGGCTACACTAACGATACAATGATAATAAAATTATACTGACAACTGCTTTAATTTAGTGATAGCCAGTTGTGGATTATCTGATTTAAAAACAGTATTTCCCGCTACCAAGACATCTGCGCCTGCTTCAACTAATTTTGCGGCATTATCTAAGGTTACACCACCGTCAATTTCAATTAAGGTGTTCAGGTTTCTTTTCAGAATAAGCTCTTTCAGCTTACCGATTTTGGTATAAGTATGTTCAATAAATTTTTGTCCGCCAAAGCCGGGATTAACCGACATCAGGCACACAATATCTATATCCTGAATAATATCATCGAGCTGATTAATGGCAGTGTGAGGATTTACCGCCACACCCGCTTTCATGCCAAACTCTTTAATGCGGCTAACGGTGCGGTGCAGGTTTCTGCATTCTTCTATATGAACCGTTAAATGGTCGGCACCGGCCTTTTTAAAATCTTCTATAAACTGGTCGGGCTCAACAATCATTAAATGCACATCGAAAGGTTTTTTGGCAATGGGTTTAATGGCAGCAATTACAGGCAAGCCGAAAGAAATATTGGGCACAAAACGGCCATCCATTACATCTACATGAAACCAATCGGCATCGCTGTTATTAATCATTTCAATATCAGTGCCCAGATAAGCAAAATTTGCCGAAAGAATTGAAGGAGCTATTAAATGTTGCATGTGCGCAAAGATAAGGCAGAAGTTTTGCTAACTATAACACATTATGGGTTAAATGAAATGAATGCCGTTGTTCTTCAGAGAGTGAGCACTGTCGGAGTAATAATTGTCAATGCCAAAGGGAAAAGTATCAGAGCCGGAGCAAAAAATACCAACGCCAAAGGGAAAATTGCCAAACATATAGCAATAACTATAAAACTGTATGCAAAAACTATCAAACATATAGAGATAAGTATAAACGTATCTGCAAAAAGTACTGGACATATAGTAATAAGTATAAACATATAAGCGAACTTTAACAAACATGTAGCGAAAAGTATGAGGCATCTTGCAAGAATTACCGAACAGGAAGGGTAAAGTATGGAGCATCTTGCAAAAATTGCGAAGCAGGTTGGGAGAAAATAAGAACCACACTACAACTTTATGGATTAGCGAAGCGGTTTTGAGTAATAGGTAGCCAAAATATTTGTAATGCGCATTTAAACCAGTACTTCAGAAATGCTGATAGGAAGGGATTAGAAATCGCCTTTATCTGTAGCTCGAGATGCCCTGCGGAAGGAACAGCGAGGTTAGCAGAACCTACGATATGCCTTGGGAATTATATTCCTAAGAGTAGCCTGAGGCAAGTCAGGAGACTTGCTATTTCATTAAGCATACCGAGTGACCGCAGCTACGCTCATTGCTTGGTGCGAACACTCGGAACGGGGCCATGCTTCGCAAAACCAAAAGAGCTAAATCTTGTCTTGCTTAGGTAAAACGGAAACTATTTGCATTAACAAGCAACCTTAACGAATTTTGAAAATCTTTTGATGTCTTGACTGCATCCTTTTTGTTGACAGGTATTGGAATTAAGAACTCCTTATCCCAAACATCTTTTTTCAATTCAGGCTGACTTGCTGTTTGTGACAAATAGTAAATCTGCTTACGACAATATTCACTTCGCAAAGAATACCAAAGCAAATATCCTTCTTCTTCACTTCTCGGTCTAATAACTAAAAACCCACTTGTGCAAATTGCACCTTCAAATTCATCAGGAACCATAACAACAGTTCCTCTTGAACTAATATTCAAAGCAAATAGTATATCTCCTTTTTGTATGACAAATTCGCCTCTTGTAGGCAACTCGTCAAACCTTCCTGTCACATGCTTCATTATTAAGCCATACTCCGTAACATCGCCTATTTCTACATACTTGAAAATAACACCACTATCCGCCAACTCTTTTTTCTTTGCCTTTGACAATTTGGTCGCCAACTTAAAATCCTTGCCATTTTTAAGCGTTATAGTTCCACTTTTTTCTAACTTCTTTAGATATGTTTTTGTGTTTTTGAATTCTGGAGCATAGTAATAGGCATCCAGTCTGTTAAGTGTAATTTCATTTGGAGATACCAACCATATCTGTTCAGGACACTCTAAATTTTCATTCTTATCTTCATTTTGTTTATTTACAAGATGAAATACACCAGTTCGTT
>CAYSGX010000331.1:3287-3942 GCA_964430605.1 uncultured Chitinophagaceae bacterium | reverse complement strand
CCTCTTTCATAATTTTTAACTCAGATTGGCTGCCCATAATTATTCCTACCCGTGGTTTGCTCATGCTTTTACTTTTAAAGTTTCTTTAACAATTTTTGCTTTCTCTTTTGCAACTTCAAGACTGTTATCTATGATAGTAACATGCCCCATTTTCCTGAAAGGCTTAGTATTTTTCTTTCCGTATAAATGAACATTCACGCCCGGAATTTCTAATACTTGCTGCATACCCTCATATATTGCCTTGCCTTCAAAATTTTCTTCGCCCAACAAATTTACCATTACCGCAGGGCATCTTAAAGTAGTATCGCCTAATGGTAAATTTAAGATGGCTCTTAAATGTTGTTCATACTGCGAAACCACATTAGCTTCTATGGTGTGATGCCCTGAATTGTGGGGGCGCGGAGCAATTTCATTTACCAATACTTCATCGTTTTCATCTACAAACATTTCTATTGCCAATATGCCCACCAAGCCTAAAGACTCAACTACTTTTAACGCGATTTTTTCTGCCTTGGCAGCAATTTCGGCATTAATATTTGCAGGGGCATAAAGCAATTCTACCAAGTTGGCTTCAGGATGAAACTCCATGCCCACAGGAGGAAACGCTTTCACAGCTCCGCTTTCGTTGCGGGCGACAATTATCGAAATTTCTTCT
>CAYSGX010000331.1:0-3277 GCA_964430605.1 uncultured Chitinophagaceae bacterium | reverse complement strand
ATTTACGCTTTTTTCCAATACCGAAGGTTTATCAAATGCTTTACTGAAATCGGCTTCGGTTTTGATATGCTGAACACCTCTTCCATCATATCCTTCCTTGCGCAGTTTCATAAAGAAAGGCAGAAAATCGCTGTGCTGTTGCAACTCTTTTTTATGTTCAATAATTCTGAAATTGGCAGTGGGAATATTATGTTGCTTGAAGTATTCTTTTTGCAGACCCTTGTCTTGAATAAGGCGTACAATTTTCGGCTGCGGAAAAACTTTCTTGCCTTCTTCTTCTAATTGAATTAAAGCTTCGCAATTTACATTTTCAATTTCAATGGTAATTACATCCGCGTTTTTTCCGAAGTTATAAACGGCATCAAAATCGGTTAAACTTCCATGATAAAATTTATTGGCAATACCGCTGCAAGGCGCATCATTATCGGGGTCTAAAACATGAGTAGCAATATTGTAGTTTATTGCCGACTGAATGAGCATTCTGCCCAACTGCCCCCCACCAACAATGCCCAACTTTACGGTTTCATAGTGATTCATATACCACAAATTTAATCAATTGAAACAGCATGTTTCAAAAAAAGCTTTTCAGTTACTATCATTTACTGCTATATCGTTCAGCAATGGCTAAAAATGCAAAAAGCATGTAGAGATAAATAGGATTGAGATAGGATGTATCAACCAAAGCGAAAATACTGGAAGCCACAATAGCCATCAACCCAAAGGTTTTGAAAGTATTAATATTCCGAAGTAACATTAAATATTTTGATGCTGAAAAATAAAGAAACGCCAAAAGCCCGGTAATGCCTAATGAAGCCAGTATCTCAAAAAATATATTATGGTAAGAAAATACGTTTCTGCCACCCGCCTGTATATAATGTCCCGCACTGAAAACGCCTGAACCGAAAATCGGAAACTGCCTGAAACACTCCATAGCTATTTCTAAAAGTCGCTTTCTGTCATCGTAGTAAAAAAAGAATTTCTGCACAAACAAGCGATTGTAAAGGGCCTCGGGAATGTTCATATAAATGGCAATGAAAACAAACGGCATGGTGAGTAAAAATGCAAGGAGCAAATGTGTAACAAACTGTTTACGTTCGGTTTTATTAAGCGTGTAAATTACCGCGGGAATAAGCAATATTAACAACCCGCCAATACCAGCACGCGAGCCGGTCATAAACAATACGACAGAATGTAGAATAACTAAAAAATAATAGATGAACTTTTGCCTGGCATGTAAACTTAAATACAGTATAAATGGTATGCCGAAAACAATATAAGTAGCGATATTATTTGAAATAGACCAACCGATATTAATGTCTTTCTTAACAATATTATCTGTGATATTTTTATCGTAGAGTATTACAATAAGCGTCATTATTGCAGTTACAGAAGTGAAATATAAAATGGTTTTAGAAAAGAAAATGCTGCTTTTATTATCTGACGATACAACATTGAAAAAATAAACGTAAAAGAAAAGCATGAAAACATAAATCATCATGCCTGAAATGGAATTAATAATATCAACCGTATTTATGAGCGACAACAACATTGAAATAATGACAAGCAGCCATGAAAAAAATAAAGCTCCCTTTGCTTGAAATCGTTTATGTTTTATGATATCATAAACAATAGCCATTACACCTGCTGAAACAATTAATAAAACCGAAACGGTAATTACATCTGAAGCATTGGCTATTTTGCCTACATTTTTTAATAGCCCCCTGAACATAGGCACTGCAAAAATGGGTATAGGCAAGAAATAAACAGCCCTGCCCGATAGCGCAACACCCAAGAGAATAACAGTAAACCCAATTACTCCCAACCATTCGTTAGACCACTGCCAGCAAAGAAATGATAACAGACTAACAGTTAAAAGAAAAATATCTTCAAAGTAGCGGTGATGAAATATTTTCTGAATGGTGGTAAACAAGCTAATTGCTTTACGCTGAATGATAATCGGCTGTAAAAATAAAAGACTTATTTGATTATTAGTGGTCAGAAGACAACCCTAAGCCGTTCGATGGTAAGAATCAAATAACTATTGCTTGCTTTTCAGTTTAACATAATAATTGTTGTGAGTAAGTTAAAAAAGCTATTTTTATCGCTCAATTAAATTTCTAAATAATACAAACCAATACAAAATGAAAACTTTATTCGCTTCGCTAAATGCTGTAAAAAGTGTCTCTAAGGTACTTTTGGGTTTAACGCTATTATGCTCAACCGGTCTTTTTGCCCAACAACAGGCTTTTACTACAGTTGGAACACAAACTTTTACCACACCCGCAAGTGTTATTGAAATAACTGCCGAAGCCATAGGTGGCGGTGGTGGCGGTGGATTAGTGAGAGGAACCAGCGAGCGTGAATCTGGTGGCGGTGGTGGTGGCGCTTATGCTAAAGGCAAAGTAGCCGTTGCACCAAGTACTCCATACACAGTTGGCGTGGGCAATTTTGGCAAGAAAGAACGCGGAGATAGCGATTCAAGAAACGGTGGCGATTCTTATTTTAACAGTGAAACTTCAACTGATAACAACACAGTAGTGAGGGCGCAGGGCGGTCAAACATTGTTCCATAATGATGGCTCTGACAGAAATGGTAAACCCGGTGGGCAAGCAAGTGCATCGGTAGGAAACATCGCTAAATATAATGGTGGCAACGGTGGTACAACCAATACCAATACCTATGGTGGTGGTGGCGGTGGTGCAGCAGGTAGTTCAGGTGCCGGAGGCAACGGTGGTGCCAATAGCGGTGGCGCAGCAGGGTCGGGAACTTTGCTAAATGGTGCAACAGCAGGTGCAGGTGGTATTGGCGGTGTAAATAACGGAAATGACAGAGGTGAGGATGGTTCCGCTTATGGTGGCGGTGGCGGTGGTGCCAGAAAAAGTTTCAGCGCAAGCACCACCAACAGAAATGGCAGATTTGGTGCACAAGGTATAGTGGTGCTTACATGGTCTGAAATTACTGCCATCTCATCTTCAATATTATGTATAGGAGATGTAGTAACCATTACCGGCACACAGTTTATTAATGTTACTGATGTTTCTTTTAATGGTGTTGCAGCAAGCCCTTATACTGCATTAAGCGCCACAGAAATTACTGCTACGGTACCTGCCGGAGCAACCAGCGGAGATGTAGTGGTTACCACTGAATATGGCAAAGCAAAAATTGCTTACACAATAAGTGCTACTATATGGTATGCCGATACCGATAATGACGGCTTCGGGGATGCTAACAACACAACTACTGCCTGTACGCAACCTATAGGCTACGTAGCCAACAG
>CAYSGX010000330.1:0-3944 GCA_964430605.1 uncultured Chitinophagaceae bacterium | reverse complement strand
GAATTTTATTCATGTGTTCCGTTCATTATTTACCGAAGAAGATAATTGCGACCTGCGCCTCAGCGACCCCAACAATCCGTTGGAATCTAAAATAGAAATTATTGCACAGCCCAAAGGCAAACGCCCGCAGGTTATTGACCAGTTGTCGGGCGGGGAAAAAACCCTTACGGCTTTAGCCATTCTGTTTGCATTGTATCTACTGAAACCTGCGCCATTCTGTATTCTCGATGAGGTTGACGCGCCATTAGACGATGCCAATATTGGCAAGTTCAACAAGATGATTCGTGAGTTTAGCACCAACTCGCAATTCATTTTGGTAACGCACAACAAAAACACGATGGCAGCGGTAGATGTAATTTATGGTGTTACCATGCAAGAGCTTGGTGTATCTAAAGTAGTGCCGGTAGATTTCAGGGATTTGCAGTAATTTTTTAAGCAGGGAAAAACGAACATCGGTTCATTTATTCTAAACTGAAAATTACTTTCAGTTTTTTGTTTACCTCTTTGATTTCTTCATCAGTCAGTGAACCCAATTCGCCCAGCGCAAGCGTATTTTCTATAGTTGCAATTTTATTAAGCTTAATGATAGAAGCTACTTTTAAACCATTTGTTTCAGAAGCGAAAATTTCTAAATCATTCGTTTCCTGTTTAATGAGTTTTGAGGTTATGAAAGCTACTGTAATATCAAAAGTATCAGTTGCTAAAACTAAGGCAGGACGAGTTTTATTACCACTAAGATTGGTAAATGGAAAAGGAATTAAAATGATTTTACCTTTCTTCATTTTTCGTATTTCACTTTCAAATCGCTTACTGTATATAGGTCGGTATCATCTTCCAAGAACTTATAAGAAGTAGAGGTAATATTGGTATTACTCACTTCCTCACTCAACACTTCTTGTTGTATGCGGGAAAGTAGAAACTCAGCAAAATCGTTAATTTCTTTAAGCTGCTGCTCAGGCAAACGGTTAATATTTTCTATTGCCTTTTGGATTAATTCTGTTTTAGTCATAGAGTATTATTTTACGCAAAATACAATAATAGCTATTACCTAAAAATCATCAAAATCTTCTTCCTTGCCTTTAGGGAAATCGTTCATTTTAGACTGTATGGTTATTTCCTGTGAAGGAGCCATTGGTACAAACTTATTAAAGTAGCTGTCGTCAAGATTTTCAAACTTGGCATATTTGGCTACAAATTTCAGGTCAACTTCTTTCAGTTCGCCATTACGGTGCTTGGCAATTTTCACTTTTGCCACACCTTGCATAGGGTTTCCTTCAGCATCTTCGGTAATGCCATAATATTCGGGACGGTAAATAAACAATACCATATCGGCATCTTGTTCAATAGAACCCGATTCACGTAAATCTGATAGCTGCGGGGTTTTATCGCCACCTCTGGTTTCTACCGAGCGATTCAACTGCGAAAGCGCAATTACAGGAATAGATAATTCCTTGGCAATACGTTTCAGCGCACGTGAAATGGTACCAATCTCCTGTTCACGGTTGCCACCTGCGCCTTTAGTACCATCAATGCTGCCACCAGTCATTAATTGCAGGTAATCAATAATTACCATTTTAATATCGTGGTGCTGTTTCAGCCTTCTGCATTTCGCACGCAATTCAAAAACGTTTATCGCAGGCGTGTCGTCAATAAACAATGGCGCTTCTTCCAGGCGTTTCACTTTTTGGTATAACTGTTCCCATTCGTGGTCGGCCAATTTACCTTTACGCAGCTTCTCCATTTCCAACTCGGTTTCGGCAGCCATTAAACGGGTAACTAATTGTAACGAAGACATCTCCAGAGAAAACACTGCCACCGCCTGTTTAAAATCTACCGCGGCATTGCGCGCCATAGATAATACAAAAGCAGTTTTACCCATACCCGGACGAGCAGCCAAAATAACCATATCGGATTTTTGCCAGCCGGAAGTAACCTGGTCTAAAGCGTTAAAACCCGATGGTACTCCAGTTAATCCCGATTCAGGATCAATCTTCTCTTTCATTTCCTTAATAGCCTGAAGAATCAAACTATTCATGGGTTCAAACCCTTTGTTAATATTGTTTTCGGTAATCTTAAAAAGGTCTTGCTCAACATTATCTAACAAATCGAAAACATCGGTAGTGTCTTCATAAGCGCCTTTAATAGTTTCGCTCGAAATTCTGATTAGCTCGCGTTGAATAAATTTTTGGGTAATGATATGTGCGTGATGCTCGGCATTGGCACTTGAACCAATTTTATTGGTTAAAGAAGAAATGTAGTGTATGCCACCCACCTCTTCTAAAGCGCCCATACTTTTTAATTCTTCCGAAACCGTTAAAATATCAATGGGCTTGCTGGTAGAAAATAACCTGAAAATAGCCTGATAAATTTTTTGATGCTGTGGCATGTAGAAACTATCGGGCGATAACTTTTCAATAACAGTGTTAACCGCGCTTGCCTCAATTAGCATAGCGCCAAGCACCGCTTCTTCTAACTCAATGGCTTGTGGCGGCAGCTTGCCAAAAGTGTATTGCGACAGGTCAATATTAGAAGGTTTTCTTTTGGTTCTGTCTGAAAGGGATTTTATGGAACGAGGCTCTGACATTTATAATAATAATTTACTATTTATTTAGAAGGGAGTGTAAAATTACACGACTAAAATTCAAATCAAAGTTTTCAGGCAATAAAAAGTAATTAAATATTACCGCACACAGATACTAACGATTATACCCCGCTTATCCCCAATTTACAAAGATTTTCAACAGAAAAAGAATGGTTTATAAACAAAGCTGAAATTTCTGTGAGAAAGATGTGTATAAGCGCCATGTTTTATACAGAAGCCGGAAAAATCAATTACATAATAATATTTTACAAACTGAAATACTTCAATAAATACGTAAAGAATAATGTCTTAGAAAGTTTCCCGCTGATTACACAAATCACGCTGACAGTCCTTGCATTCATCTGCGTAATCAGCGGGAAAGACAAATATCCCAGTTCATATCTGACACAACACTAAGTTTCAGAAACCCGACATTAAACTTCATTCTATCTTTGCAAAATAAAATTGTAAAGAATAATGGCCTATTTAGGATTTGGAAAACCTTTTGAAGAGCAGCCTTATAAAGGTTTTAACGACCCTTTAAATACCATTGTGGTTACTACAAAATATGTTACCGAATACAAAAAAGACATTACCTACGCAGCCTATAATAAAGAAGAGCATTGCTGGCAGTTTTTCAGCGATGATGTGATTGAAGATTTTGAAGCCTCAATGCGCATTATTAAACTGTCTGAAATAATTCTTATAGACTCGTCTGTATTAGAACTGGAAGAAATTCCCGAGGGTTTTTGTGCCAAAAGAGAAAGCAGAGGAACGGCTTGGGTAATTCAAAAACAAGAAATATAATTGTGCCACATCTTTTAATTGTAACTTTGGTTTGCTAATTAACCAGATTAGTTTTTCATTCAGTTTTTATGAATTTATACAATCAAAAAACCATTAAGCAGGCATTAACAGAGTTGATTAAAGTGTATCACCTTAAATCAAAACTGTCGCAAACGAAGCTTAAAGTTGAGTGGGAGCAAATAATGGGTAAAACCATTGCTAAATATACCGAACAGGTTTTTGTGAAAGATAAATTGCTTTTTATTTATACTACCAATGCCACGCTGAAAAACGAGCTGCTTTACAACAAAGCCAATATCATAAAAAAGGTAAATGCCGCTATTGAAGAGGGCTATATTACCGATGTGGTGATTAAGTAGTTTAATAATATTGTTTACTCATTTTATTTAACGATATAGTTCTTTGGCGACTCACATGTTGCGCATGACTATGATGATTTATCGCTAAACTTAACCCCGCAAGGTTTAACAGCCAAGTGTGTCCGAAATCTTTAAATGGCCCTATTATACAATGGGTTGAAACCCATCGCTAATTATGACCAAAGGACTTTTTCTTT
>CAYSGX010000329.1:3546-3948 GCA_964430605.1 uncultured Chitinophagaceae bacterium | reverse complement strand
TGCTAATGAAACATTACTGGCAGGAAAAATTTGAACCGTCAGTAGTGTTTCTGATACATTCAGGGTAATGACCAACGATTCAGGCTATTATGCTTTAGGCGTGAATCCGGAATTGTATAACATTGAGGTTGAAAATATTTCTCCTTATTGGGAAGAAACTGTTTGTAATACTACACAAGTAGAAATTATTCCTGATAGTGATACAATTGTTTCTTTTGGATTTGATGCAGTAGCGCAATTGCCCTACATTTCTATAAATGGAAGCGCCCGACAAAGAATTTGCGATAATGCTACTTATACTGTAAAGTATTGTAACAATGGTACCGTTCCTTTTTATGGTGTTGTTGAAGTAACGTTAGATAGCATTTTGCAGGTAGATTCTGCTTCTGTGCCTTGGCTTAC
>CAYSGX010000329.1:0-3536 GCA_964430605.1 uncultured Chitinophagaceae bacterium | reverse complement strand
GGCTTACACAGTTGGGAAATAAACTTCTTTTTGTTGAAAGTACCGGTCTGCAAATTTCAGAATGCAGAACATTAGAAATATACTACACTGTACCCTGTGATTTAGATTTAACCGGGCGCACCACCTGCATCAATACACATGCTTATTCTGATAGTGTAACCGCTGTTTCTCCACTTTGGGATGAGTCTAACTTGCAGATGATGGTTTCTTACAACGCTGTTACAGATAGTGTTGAGTTTGTATTGAAAAACGTTGGTAGCGGGAACATGTCTGCACCAAAAGATATGATTGTGATTGAAGACAATGTGATATTGATGAAAGAAGCCATTCAATTAGCTCCGGGATTAGAACATATTCGCAAACTGAAAGCCAATGGCGCCACATGGCGTGCTACAGTATTTCAAACTGAGTTTAATCCTTATTCATTATTTGCTACTGCAGCTATAGAAGCAGCAGGAGCTACTGTTCCGGGTACATTTAGCACAGGTTTTATTAATCAGTTTCCTTTGAATGGTTATTATGGATTTGATCATAATGTGTGTACTGAAATACTAAATTCTTATGACCCCAATCGTAAATCGGTATTTCCTAAAGGTGCAGGCAATATGAATTTGGTTGAAAAAAATATCGATTTAGAATACTTGCTTGAGTTTCAAAATACAGGAACCGATACAGCGTATGTTGTGCGCTTGGTAGATACGCTTGCTACATATCTAGACCCTAAAACCATAAAGCCGGGAGTATCGAGTCATCCTTATGAGTTCCGTTTTTTAAGTCATAATGTTATTGAGTTTCTGTTTGAAGCTATCAACCTGCCCGACAGCACAACTGACGAAAGAGGCAGCAATGGCTTCGTAAAATTTAATATTAAGCAAATGCCCGACAATGCCGATGGAACAATAATTAACAACAATGTAGCTATCTATTTTGATTATAACGAACCGATTATTACCAATACGGCTTTTGTTACCATTGGCGAGATGTTATTTACAGGTATCGAAAATTTATATGCCGAAAAAGAAGTGCATATTTCAACTTATCCCAATCCGTTTACCGAACAGGCGACCATTATAGTTGAAGGCGAAAATTTCAGGGAAATGCAGCTTACGGTGTATGATATAAACGGAAGAAAAATAAAACAGCAAAAAGCCTTTAATACCAATAGGTTTATGATAGACCGTTCAGGCTTCGGCAACGGTATTTACTTTTTTGAAATAAGCAGCGCAGGTAAAATGATTGGCAGGGGCAAAATAATTGCCAATTAATACTATCTCATAAAACTATACAGTGAGATTTAACGGTTGCGGTGTTTAAATAAATTAAACGCTGTAACCGTTATTTTTTATACCGTTTATATTCTGTTTTTTGCCGAAGAGCATGTCTTATTATACAATGGATTAAAACCCATTGCTGATTATGACCAAAGGACTTTTTCTTTTAAAAACGGGCTAAAGCCCTTATTAAATCTTTCGGACTTTAGTCCGTTGTATTGAATAAAAATAATTCCTTTGGTCAAAAAAAATGCCATAGGTTTTAACCTGTGGCAAAAGGCAAAAAACAGGGTATCGAACAATAGACCTCTTCGAAAAAAAAAGGAATTTCGCGCTAACGTATAATAATTTTGATTTTCAACAAATTAAATGTTAACTTGGTGAAAGTTTATCGGCTTAAAAATAAAATTGTGAGTACGCTAATCTCAAAAAAAGTTGCTTATATCTTAAAAAGAGCTTAAATTACTTTGTAGTATTTAAAAAAAATGCCATGAAAGTTGTCGATAAAGTAAAAACAGCGCAGGAAGTAATGCTCTTTTTTGCAGTACGCAAAACATATTCAAGCAAAGTACTTTCTCTGAACAGCTATCTGCAAATAACAGGTATGCGTATGCTCTCAAACGATAGCTAGCACAATCTCTTCGAGCAGCTATATCTGCTCACCTCTCACATAATATCCTATATAACCATACACCAACAATTAATTTATCTTACTAAAACTAATGTAGTATGAAAACAAACACTACAAATCAAAATCAGTTTTTAAAAGCAAAAAGTAAAACGCTTTTATTCTCTTTTCTCAGTTTATTTTTTGTTTTACAATCAGGCAATTTATTCGCGCAAGCTGTAGGTGATTTCCGTTCTGCTTTCACCGGAACATGGAATGACCCTGCTATATGGCATCGATACAACGGCTCTGTTTGGGAATCAGGCACCGGGCAGATACCCGATGCCACTACATCTGTCTGGATTCAGGTGGGACATAAGGTAACACTAATCCAAAATGGAAGTTGTAAAGACCTGCATCTGAATAATACTGTACAAGACAGGCTGGCAATTGGTGATAATACTTTAAGTGTGTATGGAAAATTAAGGGCTTACTCAGGCGTAGTGAATACCATTCCGGGTACAAACGCACTTCCTCTGTCTACACCTGTGCCTGCGGCAAACAGTTGGATTACTTCCACTGCTGACGGTAAAATTTCTATTGAAGGCGATACGCGTGCATTGACTTTTGCTAATGAATGGAGCAGTACCAACATAGGTGTAACTACTGCAAGCGGGCAGGGTTTTGATTTGGAAATCAACCTTAATACCGGGCAGACAGTTACAGCTAATACACCTATCAGAACGCGCAATTTAAAAGTGAAAACGGGCGAACTGGTAATGGCTGGCGCTCATAGTATGTTTATTGATCAGGGCATACATAACGCAGGGATTGTTTCCATTGATCCGGGCGCAACTTTAACAATGGGCACCGGCAACATTCAAAGAACGGCAACAACAGGCGCCAATAACCACTTTGCCGCCTTTACCTTAAATACAGGAGGTATTTTAAGATTTAATGGAGCATCTGCCAACCTCCTTGCTGCCCAAACAATTGCATTTAATGGTACAGTTGAATATACTGCTGTGGGTAATCAGAGTTTTGTAGCAAGGGGGGCTAATTCAGGCAGTGACCCCAATACTTACACCCATATTGTGATTTCAGGTTCCAGTGCCAACACTAAAACTCAAACGGTAAACACTACGGTAAACGGAAATATAAATGTAAATGGGGGCATTTATGTTACGGGAGCATTTAGCTTATCAGTTGCAGGCGATGTAACCATTGCATCAGGTGCAACTTTTAACCCCAACAGCGCAACCGGAACCAAGACTTTTAATAATATCACGAATAACGGTATATGGAATGCTTCGGTAGTTAACATACCGATAACCATCAACGGCAACCTTACTCATAGCGGCACACAATTCACATCTAATACAGGCATTTACACTTTTGCCGGAACAGGTAAAACCATCAACGGCAGTACAGCAAGCTTAATTATCACCAACATGGCGGTTACAGGCAGCTTAACCAACACTGGGATATTATCGGTAGTTACCTCCCTGAGCGGTGCGGGCAGTTTTACCAATGGTGTAAACAGTGTATTGAATTACGGAGGCACAGACCCAATAGCGATTCCCTCAATAAATGTAAGCGCTAATCCCAACGCAGTGGTGTATTACAACAGTACAAATACATCTGTCAGAGTATTGCCC
>CAYSGX010000328.1:0-3952 GCA_964430605.1 uncultured Chitinophagaceae bacterium | reverse complement strand
CATAACCAAAATACCCACTAACAGTGTCATAGCAAACATCATCTTCTTCATATCCATCCTGTTTGAGATAGATTTACGCAGATTAGTGAAAAATGTTACATGATGCTATTTATTAATTTCAAAAAAATCTTTCTCTGAAAATAATTTTCTGTACTTGATGAGCCTTGGCAATGAGTTTTCCGATGAATCCTATCGTGTGGACACAAATACTACATTGTCTAAAATATTTAACCACAATAAAAACATAGATTTGGTATAATGTACGATTTACTGCTATTGTGTTCCCGCCTTTGGCGGGACTATGATTGCCTGATGCCTGTTTTAAGCAAAACATAGTCCCGGCAAGCGGGATACAATAGCAGGTTCAGACCTTAATAATAAATGGAGCGAAGACATAACAACTATGTTTCTATTGTGGTTATAATAAAAATGTGTCCACACGATAGGATAGCTATCGGGACTGATAACTTGGAAACACAAACCTCTCGTTTGGAAGTTTAGACTCAAGTTCCTATCTGTTTTGAACCCAAACAACAAGCATTTTACAATAAGTTAACAATATTAATAGTTGACATTGCAAACTATTACAGTAGCTTTGACGTTCAAACATCATTCTGTAAACCGCTGATGATAATTGTAGAAAAAAACCACTATCCTTTGGGAAGAGTGTTCGGTATGCTTACCAAACAATTTCTTGGAGTAATTTCTGAAAGGCTGAAAAACATTGACCTTGAAAGATACTGGTATGCCATTGTACTTATAGCCGAGCAGGAAGAAAAAATTACCCAAAAGAGACTGGGTGAACTGTTAAACCACGACAAAGCCTCTATGGTAAGAATTATTGATTATTTATCGAAACAAGGATACGTAGTAAGAAAACAAAACAGCAAAGACAGGCGCGAATATTTTATAGAGCTTACGCAAAAGGCGCAAAAAGCCCTTCCCGAAATAAAAAGCGCGATTGAGGAAGTAAATAAAACCATTTTAAAAGGAATCAATAAATCGCAGTTAGCCGTTTTGAATCAATGCCTGAATACTATTGAAAACAACCTGCACAAAATGCCTGCGACTTCAGTAAATCTTAATTATAAAAAAACTAAGAAATAATAATTATTCTATGAAATACCATTTTCAGAAAAACTTTTTGGCTGTTGTGTTAGCGGCAACGCCTTTTATACTTATGCTCAATTCTTGCGGAAGCAAAAAGCAGGAAGCCGATAACAAATCCGCTCAAAGTGTGCCTGCCGCTAACGTGCAGGTAGTAATAATTAAGCCCGAACCTTTAAACCGTAAAATCAATATCACAGGCAGCATTATAGCCAACGAGGAAGTGGAATTGAGAAGCGAAGCTACAGGAAAAGTAACAGGTATATTTTTTTCCGAAGGCAGCAGGGTTACCAAAGGGCAGCTTTTAGTTAAAATAAACGACAATGACTTGCAGGCGCAGCTGAAAAAATTAGTGTTGCAAGACACGCTCATATCGCAGGACGAATTCAGAAAAAGAGCCTTGCTTGACATGAACGCTATCAGCAAAGAAGAATATGACAATACCTTAACCCAACTGCAAAGCATTCGTGCAGAAAAGAGCTATATACTGGCGCAAATCGAAAAAACCGAAGTACGCGCACCGTTTGACGGGTTAATTGGTTTACGGAATATCAGCGAAGGCGGTTTCGTGAACCCTTCATTTTTAATTGCCTCTATGCAGCAGGTAAATCCTGTTAAAATAGAATTTTCTGTTCCCGAACGCTACCGTGAATTTTTGAAAAACGGCACGGAAATACAGTTTACGGTAACAGGCTCAGATGAAGATTTCAAAGGAACGGTATATGCCGTTGAATCTAAAATAGACCCTGTTACGCGCACCGTGAAAGTAAGAGCCAAAAGTGGCAACGAAAAAAACGTATTAGTGCCGGGAGCATTTGCCAAAGTAGAATTGATTCTTGAAAAAGTGGAGAATGCCGTAGTTATTCCCGCACAGGCAGTAATTCCCGAAATGACAGGGCAGAAAGTTTTTTTGATTAAAGACGGCAAGGCAAAAAGTGTTCCTGTTGAGTTGGGCATACGTACAGAAGCGAATACCGAAATTTTAAGCGGCATTAATGCAGGCGATACGCTTGCTATTACAGGATTACTGCAACTGAGAGATGATGCAGCCGTGAGCGTATCAGTAGTTCAGAAAAAATAGAAAATTGAGTACACTATGGTCTATGGACTACTGACTATGGACTATAAAACAAAAAAATAAAAAATGAATTTCGTAAGATTATTTATTGACCGCCCCGTACTAAGTACAGTAGTTTCTATTGTAATTGTGCTTTTCGGAATTATCGGCTTCACCTATTTGGGTGTAAGAGAATTTCCCAGTGTTGATGCGCCTGTTGTAACCGTATCTACCAACTATGTGGGCGCAAATGCCGATGTAATAGAATCGCAGATTACCGAAGTGCTGGAAGAAAGCATTAACGGTATTGCGGGTATCCGTTCCCTCTCTTCTATAAGCAGCGATGGCAGAAGCACCATTACTGTTGAATTTGAACTGGGCATTGATATGGATGCCGCAGCCAACGATGTACGCGACCGTGTTTCACGCGCCATAAGAAGGCTGCCTGCCGATATTGACCCACCTGTTGTAGAAAAATCTGATGCAGACGCTTTTCCTATCGTGTCCATGACTATTTCAAGCCCCAACCGTTCGTTGTTAGAACTTACAGATATTGCGCAGAATCTTTTCAAAGAACGTTTGCAAACCATTCCCGGTGTCAGTGTTATTAATATTTGGGGCGAAAAAAAGTATGCCATGAAATTGCAGATAGACCCTGCAAAACTTTCAGCCTACAACCTTACACCCCTTGATGTGCGCGATGCGCTGAATAAAGAAAATATTGAATTGCCTTCGGGAAGAATTGAAGGCTTCGGACAAGAATTAACCATAAGAACTTTAGGCAGGCTAACCACTCCCGAAGAATTTGACGAACTGATTATCAAAGAACAGAATGGCGATGTAATCAAAATGAAAGACATAGGTAAAGCGTTGCTGCTTCCTGAAAACGAAAGGTCTATTTTAAGAGGCGACTATACCTATCCGCAGGTAGCCGTTGCCGTTACGCCACAGCCGGGAAGCAACCATATTGAAATTGCCGATGAATTTTTTAAAAGAGTAGAGCAAATAAAAAAAGAAGCTCCGCAAGATTTGAACTACAACGTAGTGGTTGACAGCACCATCTCCATACGCGATGCTATTCTCGAAGTGCAGGAAACCATTGTGCTTGCTTTTCTGCTCGTAATTCTTGTAATATTCTTTTTTCTGCGGGCATGGCGCACCACGCTTATTCCTGTTATTGCCATACCAATCTCCTTAATCGGGGCTTTTTTCATTATGTATGTAATGGATTTCTCTATCAATGTACTCACCTTGCTCGGAATTGTATTGGCAACAGGTATTGTGGTAGATGACGCTATTGTGGTAATGGAAAATATTTATGCCAAAATTGAAAAAGGCATGAATCCTGTTGAAGCGGGATACAAGGGTACGCACGAAATCATGTTTGCCGTAATTTCCACCACCGTTACACTGGCAGTGGTGTTTCTGCCCATTATTTTTCTGCAAGGTTTAACAGGAAAACTGTTTCGTGAATTTGGTATTGTGGTGGTAGGCGCGGTAATAATTTCCGCAGTGGTATCATTAACCTTAACGCCCATGATGAGTGCGCGTTTGCTGAAACACAATCACAACCCAGGCAGGTTTTTCGCAGCTACCGAAAAAATGTTTGTGCGGCTGGCTGATTTTTATGCCGCTTCGCTGAACAGCTTTATGCGTAAACGCTGGATAGCTTTCATCATCATGTTGGTTTCTTTAGCGGCAATTGTAGGAATAGGTATATTAATTCCTTCCGAATTAGCGCCTATGGAAGATAAAAGCCGCTTGTCTGTTTTTTCCACTGCACCCGAA
>CAYSGX010000327.1:0-3955 GCA_964430605.1 uncultured Chitinophagaceae bacterium | reverse complement strand
CAACATAATACTTGACAAAAAAATACATACTCCTGTTTCTTTTTGCGGTTTTATCCGTGCAGAACTTGTATGCTCAATACCCGCAGCATTTCACCTACGATGATGAAAACGGATTGCCGAGTAATGAGGTATATAGTATCCTGCAAGACAGGAAAGGGTTCTTGTGGTTTGGCTGTGATGCGGGATTGTACAAATTTGACGGAGTGCGTTATACCAATTACACAACTGCTGCACAAAATTCAACCTCAGTTACAGGGCTTACGTTATCTGCTTCAGGCAGGTTGTATTGCTACAATTTTCAGTCCCGAATTTTTTATCTGGAAAATGATACGCTGAAAGAATTGCATCACGCATTTTCCAAGATAAACAATATAACGGCAGACCGTAACGGTAATATATGGGCAACTCATACCGATGGAATTTCCATGTATAATGAAACTTCAAAAACGTGGACAACATTTACCGATTTCGGAACAGAAAATAAATATGCATCTAAGCTGTATTCCAATTCCGTAAAGCTGAATGGTCGAAATGAAATTTGCTTCTTGAACACTTCGGGTATTGGCGTATTTACCGATGAAAAATTGCGAATTATTCCGATGGAAGATTTTAAGGAAAACCCTCCGGGCAGGTTCGTGATGGAATCATGGAAAGAGCAGTTGTTCATTTTGGCAACTAACGGAAGCACGGTTTACGAAAGCCAAAATAATTCCATAAAGAAAAGCCTGCGGAAGAATTTACTCCACACATTACAGAATAAAAAAGTAACCCATGTAAAAGCATTGGCTGACGGAATGTTGTGGATATGCACTTACAATGGCATTATCCGTTACAATCCTGAGCAAGATGAAGCAACACTTTATTATCCCAACATTGCTTTTTCCGATGTGCTGATTGATCGCGAAGGAAATTATTGGTTCAGCACATTACAAACAGGAATTTTTCGCGTGCCTGATTTGGAGTTATTGGTTTGGAATGTAAGCAATGATGTGTTGAAGAACGACAAGCTCACTAAAATATCCAACGATGAAACCCATATTTATTTTGCTACCGTAAACGGCTACATAGGGCAACTGAACACCCTTACAAACGAACTGAAAATATTTCACACAGGCAGCGATGCCGATATTCAGTGCTTGGAATATGAGTTTGACGATAAACGCCTCTATTTCTACATCGGCAGAAATTTGTATGCACTGCAAAACGAAAAGGTAACCCTTGTTCAAAAAGATCTGCCTTCTCTCAAAGCTGTCTGCAAAGCAAAGAGCAAATATTTTCTTGCAAGTTCAACAGGAATTTTCACGCACTCGCTTAATGAAACGAGGAATGAAAGATTTGATATTACCAAGATATGGACACGTGAAGTGAAATTTGATTCGCTGCATAATACGGTTTATGCAGCAACCAATAGCGGTTTATTAAAATTGAATCAACATGCCGATAGGTGGATTGCCAGCGATACATTTTTTACAGGCAAACAAATACAATCGTTCGATTATGATGCGCAATATTTATTTGTCTTGCTTGGAAGTAATATTTTTTCGGTTGACAAAAATGATACAACACAACTGCTTGCTACCTTGCCCAAACATGTGCAAGCCCATAAATTAAAATATCATCATCAGAAAATTTTTCTCGCAACCAATAAAGGCGTTTGGATATTTGATTTGCAGAAAAAACAATGGCAGTCGCTTAACCGCTTGTCGGGTTTGGCTTCCGACAATGTGCAAGGCTTAACGATTTTGGAAAATGATTTATGGCTTGCCACAGGAAAAGGCTTGCAAAAAATTCCGCTTAACTATACGCAGGAAAAACCGCTTGCCAAAGTATATCTTAAAAACAGCGAAAGCTATATGCAACTGCATTATGGGCAGTCGTTGGCGCTTTATCCCGAAGCAAGCATTTACAATGCCAACGGAAATTTTGAATTTGCTTATCGTATCGGAACGAATGATTGGGTAAGGCTTCCCGCTACCGTTGAACAAATTGAAATACAAAATCTTCCCGCAGGAAATTTTGAAATAGCGCTGAAAGCCATTGACCATAAGGGCAGGGATTCGGAAAATATCGTTTCCATTTCAGGATATGTAATTCCGCCTTTTTGGAAAACGTGGTGGTTCGTTGCGCTTATTATTTCGGCATTTGCCGTTTTCACTTTTCTTATTGTAAAAAGAATTACCGCCAACATTCGTAAGCGGGAACATGAAAAAACGGCTCTTATTCATTCTGAACTCACTGCTTTAAAAGCACAGATGAATCCGCATTTTATGTACAACGCGCTTAATTCCATTCAGGCGTTGATATTAAAGCAGGACATTAAAAACTCTAATTTGTATTTAAGCCAATTCAGCAGCCTGATGCGAAAAGTGTTAGATGTATCGGGAAAAGAAGAAATAAGTTTACAGGAAGAAACCGACATTTTGCAGTTGTATCTGTCGCTCGAAAAATTGCGGTTTGGCAATGACTTTAAGTATGAAATTTCTGTTTCGGCAGAAATAGACATTTGCGCAGTTTCGTTGCCCCCGCTTATCCTGCAACCCTTTGTAGAAAATGCTGTGAAGCACGGTTTGTTGCACAAGAAAGGCGAAAAAACTTTGCGTATTGACTTCCGAAAAGAAAACAGCCATTTGCTTTGCAGCATTGCCGACAACGGCATAGGCAGAAAACGTGCGCAGCAAATCAAGGAACGGCAACACGAAACTCACGAATCATTTTCAACACATGCGACACGCAAAAGAGTAGCGTTGCTGAACAGCGTAAACGGCAAAAAAATTGAATTGGAAATAAATGATTTGTACAACAACGAACAACCAAGCGGTACGGAAGTAATACTAATTGTACATTAAAATTAACCTGAAAGGCATTTTAATGTTTACAATAGTTATGTTCTGACAGTTGTTTAGTCCAATTTGATGAAATCAAAATTGGGCTATTACAAATGTCTAAACGGTATAATCATAAAAATTCCGACATGATGCCATTCGGAAATTCAAACCGACCGTTGGGAAGTTAAGATGAATTGCCTCTCGGAATTTTAAGTCAATTTGATGCGTAATTTACAACAGGAAAAATGCTGAAAGCCATAATTATAGATGACGAAGAAAATGCAAGAATAACACTTGAATCATTGCTGAATGAATATGTGCGGGAAGTAGCAATCGTGGCGCAATGCAGCAATGTACCCGATGCGGTTTTAGCTATCAATAAGCACAATCCCGACATTGTTTTTCTCGACATAGAAATGCCCGAATACAACGGTTTTGAACTGTTGGGCTTTTTCAAAGAAATTACTTTTGAAATCATTTTTGTTACCGCATACAGCCAATATGCCATACGCGCCTTTGAAGTATCGGCAGTAGATTATTTGCTGAAACCTGTGGAAATAGACAGCCTGAAAGCTGCCGTAGAAAAAGCAAAGCAGAAACGCAATACGGCAAGCATCATGCAGCGGCTCGACCTGATGAAGCAAACATGGCAGGGACATGAAATACAAAAAATAGCCCTGCCGATGAGCGATGGGCTGCTGTTTATAGACATCAGCCGTATTGTACTTTTTGAAGCTGACAGGGCTTATACGCACGTATATCTGAATGACGGCTCAAAAATAACCGTCAGCAAACCCATGCGCATCTTTGAAGAAATTTTAGACAACCGCCCTTTCATTTTCAGACCCCACCGTTCCCATCTTATCAATATGAACTACTTAAAAAAATACGCTCGCGGGGAGTCGCTGATTTTAATGGATAACGGCATGAGAGTGGCGGTATCGCGCGAACGCAAGCAAGATTTTGAAAACCTGCTGAAAGAGTTGAGATTGTCGGTATAAGAGGTTGTTTGAAATTTCAAATTACTTTAATGCCTTTCTGTTAAATGCCACAGATGCGTATGTGTTTAGCGTTTGTCATCCCCCTTGCCCCCTTCGCCACCACACATAACCTACGCCAAAGGGGGACAG
>CAYSGX010000326.1:0-3978 GCA_964430605.1 uncultured Chitinophagaceae bacterium | reverse complement strand
GTATTGACATCTTCCGAACAGAATGTTACGAACAATCCTGCAACATCAAATACTGTTGAGATTACGGTAAATGATATTGTTGTTCCAACGGTAAGTGTTACGGCAAGCGCAAACAATGTTTGCGAAAGCGAGCAGATTATTTTTACCGCCATTACAACCAATGCAGGCAATAATCCAAGTTACGCATGGTATATCAACGGTAATTTTGTTCAGTTCAATAACCAGCCTGAATTGGGCGGCTATTTCAGCGACAACGATACCATTACCGTAGTAGTAACTTCTAATGCGGTATGTCCGCAACCCAATCCTGTTTCGGGCGGCTATCGTTTGAATTTGATTGAGGCAGTTGCACCAAGTGTTGATTTGGTGGCAAGCATCAACAATACCTGTCTTGGTACGGTGATTACATTCACTGCAACACCAACCAATGGTGGCAACAACCCGACCTATATTTTCCGCAACAACGGAAATATTGTTCAGAGCGGCAGCGACAATACTTATATCACTTCCAACTTGCAGCACAACGATATTATTTCTGTTGAACTGACATCAGATGAAAGTTGTGTAACCACTGCTACGGCTAATGATGCTGTTACGGTGTTGTTTACACAATGTCAGCCTGTGGAAGTAGGATTAAGCGTTTCGGCTTCATCGGTTTGTGAAGGCGATGATATTACGCTTACCGCTTTCCCGACCAATGGTGGTCAAACTCCTGAATATGAATTTTTCGTGAATGGAAATTCAGTGTATGTGGGTTCATCTAACCAGTATGTAATTCAGGGTGCGCAGGCAGGAGCTTATTCAGCTTATGTAATACTTACATCTTCTGAACAGAATGTTACGAACAATCCTGCAACATCAAATACTGTTCAGGTTACGGTAAATGAAATTGTTGTTCCTGCGGTGAATGTTTCTGCAAGCGCAAACAATGTTTGTGAAAACCAGTATATCGTTTTAACTGCCAACGTAACCAATGGCGGCAACAATCCAAGCTATGCGTGGTATATCAACGGCAATTTTGTTCAGTTCAATAACCAGCATGAATTAGGCGGTTATTTCAGCGATAACGATACCGTTACGGTTGTAGTAACCTCTAATGCAGTGTGCGCTCAGCCAAATACTGTTTCAGATGGTTTCCGATTTAATCTGATACCTGATATTACGCCAAGTGTTTCTATTGTTGTTGATACCAATAATTTCTGCTACGGAACTTCGGCAATATTCACGGCAACGCCTGTAAATGGCGGCAGTAACCCAAGCTATGCGTGGTATGTTGATGGTGTTTTGGCGCAGAGCGGCAGCGACAATACTTTCACTGTTTCAACCTTAGATAATGGTAATGATGTGTGGGTAGTATTGACAAGCAGCGAAACATGCGTAACCAACAGTACAGCGTTTTCAAATACCATTGTCATTGGCGTAATTTATTATGTTACGCCTTCGGTGAGTATTGCTAATAACTATGGTAATGCAGTTTGTTTAAATGATGTAATTACGTTTACCGCATCTACTGTAAATGAAGGCAGCAACCCGACTTACGAATGGTTTGTAAACGGATTCTCTGTTCAAAATTCGTCAAGCAATGAATTGATATTGCCTGCCGCGCAGCTTGGACAATACAGTATTTACGCAGTGCTGACTTCTGATTATCCTTGTTTGCAAACGGCTACTGCTACATCAAATACACAGGCAGTAACCGTAAGCGATGAGCTTATACCGGAAGTTCTTATTTTATCCAATACTACTGAAATCTGTCCGGGTGGAATAGTGTTCTTTGAAGTTCGCTCAGTTACTAACGGAGGTTTAAATCCTTCTTATCAGTGGTTGGTAAATAACAATCCTGTCATCGGTGCGCAGGGGGCTACATTCAGTCCGAATGATTTGCAAGATGGCGATGTGGTTTCTCTGGAACTTACTTCAAGTTTAAGTTGTGCCATAAACAATCCTGATACTTCCAACACTATTCAGATTACGGTTGCGCAGAATGCAATTGCTTCGGTAAGCATTTCTGTAAGCAGTAATCCTTTCTGTGAAGGAACGAACAGTGTTACTTTCGTTGCAACACCTGTTAATGGAGGCAATGCTCCTGACTATGAATGGCATGTAAACGGCAATCTTGTTGCGAGCGGCATTAATGCTTCAAGTTATGTGCTGAATAATCCTGCCGATGAAGACAGCGTATATGTATATATGTTTTCAAACGATGCCTGTGTTGCACAGCAAAACAGAGAAGTGTATTCTAATGGTATTGAACTGGAAGAATTGCCGACCGTACCTGTTTCCGCAGAAATTATTGCAACGGTAAATAATGTATGTACGGGTGATGTGGTGTCGTTTACGGCTACTGCCGTGAATGGCGGCAGCAATGTTTCTTATGTATGGAATGTAAACGGACAGAACGTGCAGTTTAATGATAATGAAACTTACACTGCCGTGCTGAACAATGGTGATGAGGTGTATGTGCAGGTTTACAGCAGTGAAAGCTGTCCAAGCCATTATCCCGCAATAAGCAATACGGTTGAGGTGATTACCAATCAAAGCAACTGTGCAAGTCCTGTAAGCGTTTCGGTTTCCGCTTCGGCTAACTTTATTTGCGAAGGTGAAACAGTAACCTTTACTGCCGCAGGCGTTAATGAAGGTACTGCGCCTGATTACGCATGGTATGTAAACGGAGTAAATGTTCAGAGTGGTAGCAGCAATGAATTGCAGCACACTTTTACCGATGGTGGTAATTACAGCGTTTATGTGATACTCACTTCAAGCGAATCGAATGTGAGCAACAACCCTGCTTATTCCAACACGGCAGCAGTGATAGTAAGCGAATTGCTTACGCCTTCCGTAGTTATTTTACCTGTTACCGATATTTGTGAAGGCGAAAGCCTTACCCTGAATACCATAACAACGCATGGCGGCAGTGCACCTTACTACAACTGGTATGTAAACGGAAATCTGGTGCAAAGCAGCCTTGCTTCTACGTTTACCACTACCGATTTTGTTGATGGTGATGAAGTGTATGCAGAGCTTGTTTCAAACGCAAGTTGTATTACTGCATCTACCGTAGTTTCAGGCACAATTGCAATACAGGTAAATCAACTGTCTGCTCCAACGGTACAGATTGTTGCAAACCCTGCTGTGGCAGTATGTCCGAATACTGTGGTTACATATAGCACAACAAGTGTAAATGGCGGCAGTAACCCTGCGTTTGAATGGTATGTAAACGGTAATCTTGTAAGTAATAATGCTACTTATCAGTTTACGCCAAATGATGAAGATTCTGTTTCGGTATTAATGACTTCCAATTCAATTTGTGCAAGTGTGCCTACCGCTTCTAATCATGTGGTTATGACTGTTGGATTGATATTGCAATCAAGTGTAACTGTCAGTTCGGTAAATGGGGGAGTGGTTTGTGAAAACAGCAGTAAAACATTTGTTGCAACACCTGTAAACGGTGGCAGTAATCCGTTGTATCAATGGCAGGTAAATGGCGTGAATGTTGGCAGTGCAACAAGCAACGCTACCATTACTTTAGCCACTTTGCAAACAGGTGATGAAGTGCGTGTGATACTTACTTCAAACGATGGCTGTGTATCTAACACTACGGCAAATTCAAATATCATCACGATTAGTGTGTTGCCTTATTTAGAACCTGACGTGCTGATTAACGCAACAGCTTACGATGTGTGCGAAGGCTCGCCTGTTACTTACACGGCAATACCTGTTAATGGCGGCAGCAGCCCGACTTACGAATGGTATCTGAACGGTGTAGCGGTTAGCAATAATGTGGTATATACCTATATTCCGCAGCAGGGCGATACGGTGAGTGTTGTAATGACAACTTCTTACCAGTGTCCTACCGAGCCTACCAGTTCAAACAATATTTTCCCGACTGTATATCCTGAACCGATAGCATCATTTACGGCTCAAGTGATTGATTCTACTACCATTGTGGAGTTTTATAATCAGACTGACCCGAACACG
>CAYSGX010000325.1:0-3989 GCA_964430605.1 uncultured Chitinophagaceae bacterium | reverse complement strand
CGAATTTTGCGAATACTTTTTCTCAACCTCCCCCTTACCAATTAGACATATCAGATGTGAATGTAATTGCGGACAGTAGCTTTGCTATAACAGATGCACGATTTGACGAGTATTACAACAATAACTATTTAGGGTTTGGCAGGGATATGTTTGGTTACATCAAGACAAATGCAGGGTGGAAATTGTTGTTTCTGCATAACACATTTATTGACATCAGCGATAGCACTGATTATTCCGTTCCGTTTGCATTACCCAATTCAGTAGAAAATGTTCTTGACGGTTTTACCACTTATTTCAATAGTAAAAACGGAGTGGGTCTTACTTGGCTTTTTGTCAGTAATCAAAACCCTGCTATTGTATTTCATAATGAATTGGATTCCAACTTCACATTGTCAGGCAACACGATTAACGATTTTTCCCAAATTATCCATAATTCTGTTTTCGACAGAACAATACAATTTTCAAATATCAGCATTCATTACGTTGACCATTATTTAGCAAGTGTATTTTGCGATTATGAAATAACGGAGAATACACAAACATTAGAATCAGGCAGGGCATGGCTAAACCTTATGGCAGACATGAATAATGGTTGGCGGTTAACTTCTTTCGTGCGGAATACAAACAGCACTACTGTTTTATCAATTGGCAATGAAAACGCAACTGTTTTGGGATATAAGTTATATCCCAACCCTGCAAACAATATCATCAACATTGATTTCAGCAACTCCAACAATGCAAACTATCAGGTGGAAATAGTTAATCAATTAGGACAACAGTTATATTCCGAAACGCTGAAAAGTTCCGCAAATCAACATTCGATTAATGCAGAAAATTTTCAAAGCGGCATTTACTTCCTGAAACTGTCTGACGGTTTAAGAAGCGAAACAAAAAGGTTAATCATTCAAAACTAAAAAGCATGAAAGCAAAATTTTTATTTATAGCAGTTCTTATTGCTTTTGGTGTAAAAGCACAAACGGTTTCTGACTTTGTTTCAATACCCAACCCTGATGATTTGGAAGTGGACAGGTTCGGAAATCTTTGGGTGAATTACAGAGTTAGCTTATCCTCTCCCGAACACCGTTTGGCAAGAATTTCTCCCACAGGAATAATTACGGATGTCATTATAGAAAACCACACATTAGGTCAATTCGGAATAAACGACAGCATTATTTGGATTGCCGGAGATTGGGGAGCAACATCCAAAGTATATAAGTATGACCATAGTGGCAATAGGTTAGATAGCATTTCATTGCAATACCCGACATCTATCATTTTAGACCCTGACGGCACTTGGTATATCACACAAAATGCTTTGGGAAGATTAACCAAAGTCAATCCCGATAAAACCACACAGATACTGGCTTCGGGCAGTCCGTTAAATTACAACTTAGCATTGGCAAGAGATGAAAACGGTATGTTCTATACCTGCAACCTCATGAATGCTTTAGTTATCAAAATTGACCCCAATACAGGCACAAAAACCACACTGGTTTCACTTCCCGATTTGCAACCTTATGATTTAGGATTTCTTACTTACAGAGATGGTTTCTTGTATGTCCCTTCCTACGGAAGCCATTGCATTTACAAAGTAGATACGGCAGGCATAGGCTATTCAATTTATGCGGGAATCGAAGGAACGGCAGGCGACCTGAACGGAAGTGCAGATTCAGCCAAATTCAACACCCTTACCGCAGTTTATTTTTCCAATTCGGGCGACACCTTGTTTGTAGCAGATTCAAAAAATCATAAAATAAAAATGATTACAGGAATAAACAGCACAACAGGCATCAGCGAACCCCAAAAAGATAAAACCACTTTTGAAATATACCCCAATCCCGCAATAGAAACACTTTACATTGAGCTGAAAGCAAAAAACGAAACCATTGTCAAAATTGATTTCATAACCATTGACGGTAAAATGATGGACAGCATACATTTTTCAGGGTCAGAAAATTTGCAGCAATACAACCTTTCATTGGAACGCTTACCGAAAGGAAATTACATATTGAATATCACTACCTCAAAAGGCGAAGTTATCAGTAAGAAATTTATCAAGTCATAAATGGAAAATGGAAAAGCTCGATTTCAAAAAAGCATACAAAAGCTATTATTCGGCAAAGCAAACGCCCGAATTGCTCACGTTTGAACCGATACATTATTTAATGATTTCAGGTAAAGGAGAGCCGGGCGGTAGCGAATTTCAGAAAGCAACCGAAGCATTATTTCCGTTGGCTTACGGCATCAAAAAAATCTGCAAGCTGCAAGGCAAAGATTTTGGCATTCCGGCTTTAGAGGGCTTATGGTGGACAGAAAGCAACAAGCCGGCTACAGAAGTTCCAAGAAGCGAATGGCACTGGAAGCTGATGATACGAATGCCCGATTTTGCAGATAAAGAAATGCTGAAAACGGCTTTGGCTGAAGTGATGAAGAAAAAGAAAAATCCTTTGCTGAACAATGTTTCGTTTGAGAAATTAAATGAAGGAAAATGTGTTCAGATATTGCACATCGGAGCATACTCGGAAGAGCAACCTACCATTGACCTGATGTATGACTTCATGAAAAAGCAGAACTTAAAACATAACGGCTTGCACCACGAAATATATTTAAGCGACCCACGCAAAACAAAACCCGAACAATTGAAAACCATTATTAGGCAGGCGGTAAAATAAAAGAGCGAATTTTTAAAAACAAAAAAAATAGAATCATGGCATCAACATCAGAAACAGGACATGCAAAAAACGTAACCAACTTTGAAGATTTAATTTCTTTCTGCAATGGCTATGGAGGTTCTTACAATCCCTCAAAACCTTCAATACAAATTCCCAATTTACAATCATTGCGTGTAACAGCACAGGCAACAATTACAAACCTTACGGCTACTAATACTGCTTTCATCAATACCACCAATGCACGGCAGGCGGCTTTCAATCCCTTGAAACCATTGGCAACAAGAATAGTAAACGCATTGGATGCAACCGAAGCAAGCGACACTTTAGTGCAGGATGCAAAAACCATTAATAGGAAATTGCAAGGACAGCGAAGCCACTCAAAACTTACCAAAGCTGATGCAGGAAAAGTAGCAAATGAAGCAGCAGCAGAACCCAAAAACATTTCCGTTTCCCAACAGAGCTACGACAGTTTAATTGAGAACTTTAAAAAGCTGATTGAACTGGTTATGTCCGAACCGACCTACACGCCCAACGAACCCGAATTACAGGTAACAACATTAACGGCACAGGCAGCAGACCTTGAAGCAAAGAACACAGCCGTTATAGATGCAACAACAAACCTAAGCAACGCAAGAATTACAAGAAACAAAACGCTTTACAACAAAGACACAGGATTGGTTGACATTGCAGGAGAAGTAAAGAAATATGTAAAATCAGTTTTCGGAGCAACAAGCCCCGAATACAAGCAGGTAAGCAAAATCAAATTCACTAACCCACGATAACGGCATACTTTTCTGACAGGGACTTTCAATATTCTGACAGGGTTTTTCAAAATTGGTGGAGGACTTTTATTTTATCGCAAAGGGAAAAGTATTTATCGCAAAGGACTTTTCAAAGTTTCGGCAGGGTAAAACAATTATTGCACAGGGCAAAATACTTATCGCCTGACAACTTTTACTTTTCAGACAGGCATTTTCAAAATTCACGCAGGGACTTTCACTTTTCGCAGAGGACTTTTCAAAACTCCGAAAGACACAGATAAAGACAGCAACCGCACAGGGTCAAGCACATTTACAAACCCCGCAAAAGCCACCCCGCAGACCAAAGTTTGTAAAAGAGCTTGCCCCTTTCCGACCCAACTAAAAACTTCATTTTTTTTCTCCTTCCCTTCTAAAAAATAAAAATACCCAACCCACACCGACCGACACGACAACCCTGACTTTCCCGACAACTCACGGCAGACAACAGACACGACAGAACGAAGGGCAGCCGGTAACAAGGGCTTGGCGAAATGCGGGGTGAAGTGCTTCGTATGAA
>CAYSGX010000324.1:0-3995 GCA_964430605.1 uncultured Chitinophagaceae bacterium | reverse complement strand
TGCCCAAATAGGCACAGGTGCAACAGTAATTTCAATAACATTATTAAGTGCAATTGCGGGTACTTGGGTATTTGGTTTTTTTAGAGAGCGATTACCTGTGTAATTACAATTAATAAAAATTTTAACGTGCATATAAAAACAAAAGAACAGGTAGCAGAATTTTCATGGTTTAGCGATATGAGCGATGGCGATACCGAATATTTAGGTATAAGAGATATTACCAGAGCCAGCACTTTTGAACATTGTTTAGATATTTTACAAACCGCAGAAAAAAATGGTTTTAAAGGCGCACTATTGCCCACTGCTTACGATACAGGTTTAGACCCGTTGGCATTTGCCTTAGCCGCGCAAACACAAACCAAAACCATAAAGCCTATTGTTGCTTTGCGCATGGGAGAAATTTATCCTACTACTCTTTCACGCCAGTTAGCCACGCTCGATAAAGTTTCAAAAGGCAGGTTTATTATCAATGCTATTTCTTCTGATTATCCCGGACAAAAAATGCCTGCAAAAGTGCGCTATGACAGAACCGGAGAAATTCTGAAAATATTAATTCAGGGCTGGGAGCAAGATGAAATTCATTTCGATGGCGAGTATTACAACGTGCATTTAGATGCTGCTCCCGCCAAATGCCCATACAGCAAACGCCCTTTGATTTACTTCGGAGGCATTTCGCCCGAAGCAAAAGAAATAGCTGCAAAATATGCCGATGTATATTTAATGTGGCCCGAAAAAAAAGAGATGATGCGCCAAACGATGGAAGAAGTTTCTGAGTTGGCATACAAGCATGGAAGAACCATTGATTTCGGTTTGCGCATACACATGATAGTGCGTGAAACAGAAAAAGAAGCCCGCGATTACTCTAAAAAATTACTATCGAAATTAAATGAGCAGGAAGCTTTTAATATTCGCGCGAAACATCAGGATGCCGCTTCTTATGGTGTGGTAAGACAAGATGAATTAAGAAAAACTGCCGACAGCGAAGGCTTCATAGAGCCATTAGTGTGGAGCTATGTAGGTAAAGTATTTTCGGGCTGTGGCAGTGCGCTGGTAGGCAGTGGCGAGCAGGTAACTCAAAAGTTATTTGAATACATGGATATTGGCCTTCGGGCTTTTATTCATTCAGGTTTTCCTTTAATTGATGAATGTAATTACTTCGGAAAATTAGTGTTGCCTAATGTGCCTAATGTTTCTTTAAGCGATTATTACAAACAAAAAACCGTTTCAGAAAAAATTTAATGTAAAAATTATTTGCACAGGTAGAAAAACCATTTTATTTTTGCTCTACTAATCCGATAGACTAATAGTATTAATAAAAAATATTCAAAAATGCTGGTTGCTTGAAGGCTCATAACAGAAGGTAGTAACATTAAGAGAACCTCCTTCTGTTATGGGTTTTTAAAAAATAAAATAACAAGCGCCAGTTAAATTAGAAAATAACAGAAAAATATACACTGACGGCAACAAAAATGTTTTCCCGTTTTAAATATAGCCGGCAGGCACAAGAGTTTTTTGTTTTTTGATTGTTTTAGAGTTTAGTATGAAAAAAGTGTTTTAAGGTTTACAATAACAAATGCTTTTTTACGGAAGAAGAATTTTTGGTTGTTATTCTTCTTCCGTTTTTTTATTCCACGGGAAACCGTTTACTTCACTCAAAAATTTTACTGCTTATAACATGATATATGACTATTAATAATCCCAAAACAATCAGGGCATGGTGTTTTTATGACTGGGCAAATTCAGTATATACTTTAACCATTACCACTGTTGTTTTTCCTATTTTTTTCAGCAGCGTTACCCGCAACGAAGCCACCGCAGATATGATTAGCTTTTTCGGCTTCGGCATCAAAAACACGGTATTATATACCTATTCCTTATCGGTTGCTTTTCTTGTTATCGCCTTCATTAACCCTTTACTTTCGGGCATAGCCGATTATTCGGGAAGAAAAAAAGCGTTTATGAAATTTTTCACTTTGCTGGGCGCAACAGCCTGCTCATCATTATTTTTTTTCGATGGCAGCAATATTGAGTTTGGAATTATAGCGTTTATGCTGGGCGCTATCGGCTATGCCGGCAGCTTAGTATTTTACAATGCTTTTTTACCTGAAATAGTAACGCCCGACCGCATGGATTCCGTAAGCGCCAGAGGCTATTCTTACGGTTATATCGGCAGTGTAATTTTACTTATCATAAACCTTATAGTAATTCTTTCACCGGCAACCTTCGGCATTACTAACGATAAACTGCCTTCACAAATCGCCTTTCTTACGGTAGGTATCTGGTGGCTGGTCTTTTCAATAATTCCGTTTAGAAATTTACCGCCCGATAAACCGGGCAATGTATTTAAAACTCAAATTTTATGGAAAGGCTATAAAGAAGCGCGGCAGGTTTTTTCAATAATAAAAAAACATGCCTTAATGAAATGGTTTCTGCCCGCTTTCTTTTTTTACAGCATGGGGTTTCAAACCATGATGTACCTGGCAAGCATTTTTGCCGAAAGCGAACTGAAGCTGCCTTTAGCCGGATTGATTACGGTAATGCTTATCATACAGCTTATTGCCATTCCGGGAGCGTATTTGTTTTCTTACGGCTCATCAAGATTTGGGAACATTGAAGTACTTATTGCTGCCGTAATAGTATGTATGTTTGTTTGCCTTGGCGCTTATTATGTCAATGCTGCCAACCAGTTCTACGCCATAGCGGTGGTAGTAGGTATTATTATGGGCGGCATTCAAAGCCTGTCGCGCTCCACTTTTTCAAAGCTCATTCCGCCTACCGAAGAACATGCTTCATTTTTCAGTTTTTATGAATTGAGCGAAAAAGTTGCCATTGTTTTAGGCACTGCCTCTTACGGAATATTATTACAAATAACAGGAACCATGCGCAACAGCGCTTTAGGGCTGATGGTGTTTTTTGCAGTGGGATTAATTTTGCTGCTGCTGTTGAGCAACAAAAAAGAACGTGCCGCATGAAAATGCCGCGCCACTACATAAATATCGGTTGTGCCGTTATATACCTGTTGGTTTTTTCCTGTAACGGCAACCATACGGCAACAAAAATGATTTTCGTTGAAGGCGGCAATTATATTGCGCCTCATGCCGAAAATGAAGATAACGTCAGCCGAAAAATTTCTTCATTCTACATAGATGCGCATTTGGTTACGGTTGAAGCCTTTGAAGCCTTTACCAATGCTACGGGCTATGTTACCGAAGCCGAAGCCTATGGCAATGCAGCGGTATTTGATTTTGAAACACAAGATTGGGATATTGTTGAAGGGGCATATTTTTTATATCCCTTCGGAAAAAATAAAGAGCGTGCACAAGCCAATCATCCGGTAACGCAAGTTTCGTGGAACGATGCGCAAGCTTATTGTAAATGGGAGGGAAAGCGATTGCCAACTGAAGCTGAATGGGAATATGCTGCTTTGAATGGCGGTAAATCAAATACATTATATGCATGGGGAAATGAATTAATTACCGAAGGGAAATATAATGCCAATATCTGGCAAGGCACTTTTCCATATAGCAATACTAAAGCCGATGGTTTTTTAGCCACTTCACCTGTCGGTTTATTTGGTAAAAATGAAATCGGTTTATCTGATATGGGAGGCAATGTGTGGCAATGGTGCAGCGATACCGTCATGCCCGTTGGCGAAGATGCCGAATTAGACCCTTCGCCAAGAAGAGTTACAAAAGGAGGCTCCTTTCTTTGCGACCCAAAAGTGTGTCACGGATTTAAAGTTTCAGGACGTGCAACTCCCTCACCCGAAACAGCATTGGTGCATACCGGGTTCAGGTGTGTGAAAGATGCAGAGTAAATTGCTTGCTTTCGTATATTATTCGTCAGCTAAAATCCCGATGAATATCCTATCGTGTGGACACAAATACCATAAGGTAAAATATTTAACCACAATAGAAACATAGATTTGGTATAATGTACAGATTTACTGCTATTGTGTTTTTTGCTTGCAAAACTATGATTGTCTGATGCCTGTT
>CAYSGX010000323.1:0-4008 GCA_964430605.1 uncultured Chitinophagaceae bacterium | reverse complement strand
AAATAATGTATGGTCTTTTCCAATACCAACATTTTTACCGGGGTGGAATTTTGTGCCTCTTTGGCGAATAATAATATTGCCGGCAATTGCTAATTGGCCGCCATATAATTTAACGCCTAACCGCTTGCTGTGTGATTCTCTGCCATTACTTGAGCTACCTTCACCTTTCTTATGTGCCATTATTGTAAGTTTTTACTTTTTTTAGAAATTATGCTATGTTTTCTATTTCAATTTTAGTGAACGACTGGCGGTGGCCATTTTTCACTTTATAACCTTTTCTTCTTTTTTTCTTGAAGATGATAACTTTATCGCCTCTAAGGTGCTGTAAAATTTTAGCTTTCACGGAAGCATTAGCTACTGTTGGAGTACCCACGGTAACGCTGCCATTGTTATCAGTTAATAATACATTATTAAGTTCTACTGAACTACCTTCATCACCGGATAAACGGTGCACAAACAGTTGTTGGCCTTTCTCTACTTTAAACTGTTGTCCGGCTATTTCTACAATTGCAAACATGATTTTTCGATTATTAGGAGTGCAAAGATAAGTGTTTGCACCATATTTTCAAATTGTTTTCGATTTGTACCTTATTTGTTTCGTATTATAAAGTGTTGTTTTACCCTGTTTGTAGCTTTTTATATACAAAAACAAAGGCTGTTTCAGCATTTATTGCCCCCATTGATCAGGCGATTTTCTCCATGCCTGCAATATTTCTATATCGTTTTCTGAAACATAACCCGATTCCGCAGCGGCTATTAAAAGATTTTCATAATCTGATAAAGAGAAAAACGGGCAATTGGCCGCGGCAAAATTATCGGCAGCATTCTGAAAGCCGTAGTTGAAAATGGCAGCCACGCCCAATACTTCACAACCTAATTCTCTAACGGGCACTACTGCTTTCAGGCAACTGCCACCGGTAGAAATTAAATCTTCTATCAATACCACTTTTTGCCCGGCTTCCAGTTTTCCTTCAATTTGATTACCCATGCCATGTTTTTTTGGTTCGGGGCGCACATAAGCAAAAGGCAGGTTTAAATATTCGGCAACTAACGCCCCCTGAGCAATACCTGCCGTGGCGATGCCTGCTATTGCTTCCACATCAGGAAATTGCTTTGAAATGTTTTTTGCCAGGTGCTCTTTTACAAAAGTTCTAATGTGTGGATAAGAGAGTGAAACTCTGTTATCGCAATAGATTGGAGACTTCCAACCCGATGCCCAGATGAAGGGGTTTTGCGGTTGTAGCTTTATTGCCTTAATTTGCAGCAGGTAAGCAGCTACTTTCTTAGCAGTATCAATATCTAAAATCATGGTTCAAAACTATACATTTTTTATAGAAGGCAGGCTTTTAACCTTAGCTAAAAACGATAAATACCGGCTTACGGTAGGGGTGTTAATTGATGGTAAAGCGAGAGACTTGCATTTGTTTGATTTGGTACATGAATTAAAACAGGTAATAAGCCTGTTACAAAATGCTAAGGCAACCTCAGTTACACTTCAGTTTAATAATTTAGAGGAATTGCTTCAGAAAGTAAAAAAGTGTTTTAAGAAACATATTGTAGCTGCGGGAGGTATTGTGAAAAACAGCAATAACGATATTTTATTTATTTACCGGAACGGTTTTTGGGATTTACCGAAAGGAAAGGTTGAAGTTGATGAAGATATTGCTAATACCGCTGTGAGAGAGGTAATGGAAGAAACCGGAATGGTAAATGCTTCTTTGGGTAAGGAATTGAAAACCACTTTTCACACTTATAAAGAAGCAAATTATTTAGTGCTGAAAGAAACCCGCTGGTATGAAATTTTTTCTGATGATACTGCCCTTACACCACAAATTGAAGAAGGTATTACCGAACTGAAATGGGTGCCGCCAACAATGATTCAATATCATATAGACAGAAGCTATCCTAACATCAAAGTGTTGTTAGATGATTATTTGAATAACTAAACCCGAAGCAGGTTTAAATAAATTGTTTTCTTTGGAAAATGCGATAAAAATTCTCGTAATAAGCAACTATACTTTTTTCTCTTCCACACGGCCCGAAGCCGCAATTTTTCATGGATTAAAACAGAAGGGCGTTGAGGTTACCATTATGACTAATGGCAGTTGCGAACATGCCGGAAATTTCAGGGAAGCCGGCATTAAGGTTATAGACTACATGCCCGATAAGAAGTTCAGCAAAGCGGCAGTTGAAAAAATAAGAAACGAAATAATTTCGGGCGGACATCAAATTGTGTTGCTCTATAATAGCAAGGCAATTATTAACGGCATTCGCGCGGCTAAAAATCTTCCGGTTAAAGTAATATTATACAGGGGCTATACAGGCAATATTCACTGGTGGGACCCTACGGCATATATGAAGTATTTGCACCCGAGAGTAGATAAGATTGTGTGCAATTCCAAAGGGGTGGAAGAATTGTTACATCGCCAATTATTCTTCAATAAAAGTAAAGCCATTACTATAAATAAAGGGCACGATATTGCCTGGTATGAAAATACAAAGCCTGCTGATTTAACAGAACTGAATATTCCCGAAGGAGCATTTGTAGCTACCTGCGTAGCCAATGCGCGTAGAATGAAAGGTATTAAGTACTTAATAGAGGCAACTTATTTTATTCCTGCAGATTATCCCGTTCATTTGTGTCTGGTAGGGCGGGGGTTGCAGTCTGAAGATATTCAGCAATTGGTAGATAAAAGCCCTAATAAAAATAAAATTCATTTCACGGGCTTTCGTCCCGATGGGTTGCGCATTGTAAAGGCTTCAGATGTATTTGTGCTGGCTTCTGTAAAAGGCGAGTCTATTACCAAATCGGTTATAGAAGCCATGTCTTTAGGGGTATCGCCATTAATTACCAATATTCCGGGCAATAGGGAATTGGTAATTAATGAGCAATGCGGCTTGGTAGTGCCTTCAAAAAATCCTAAGGCATTGGCCGAAGGCATAATAAGATTATATGAAAACCCTGAAGAACGAAAACGCTATGCCATTGCTGCCAAAACGCAAATCAATGAACACTTCAATACCAAAAGAACGGTAGATGAATATTTGGCAATGTTTAAATCGTTGTTGTCAACTATTTAAAAAGGCAAAGACAATTAGGCATCTTCGGAAAATAGTTTTCTGCATTTGATGAGCCGTGTCATGCTGACGAAGGAAGCATCTCTATATCCTTGTCCTGAAAGATGCTTCCTTCGTCAGCATGACAGAGTCTATTTTCAATGTCTAAATGGTATTATTTCATCTTATCCTTATACAGCTTTTTGAATTTATCAACTTTTGGCCTCACCACATAGGCGCAATAAGATTGGTTACTGTTTAAGTTGTAATAGTTTTGATGATAATCTTCAGCGACATAAAACTTTTGTAATGCGGCAATTTCTGTTACTACAGGGTTGCTAAACACGCCCGATTGGTCAATTTGTCGCTTATAGGCTTCGGCTGTTTCTTTTTGCTTTTCAGAATGATAAAAAATTACCGAGCGATATTGCGTGCCCACATCATTACCTTGCCTGTTTAAAGTGGTGGGGTCGTGAGTATTAAAAAATACTTCGAGCAACTCTTCATAACTTACTACTTTGGGGTTGAAATAAATTTGAATTACTTCGGCATGCCCTGTAGTGCCGGTAGATATTTGCTTGTAAGTAGGGCTTTCAGTCTTTCCTCCCGAATATCCCGAAATAACGGTATCGACACCTTGCATTAGTTGAAACACCGCTTCTACACACCAAAAGCAACCACCACCAAAGGTAGCGATATCGAGCTTCGGTAAATCTTTATTTTCCATTTTTATAGATTGTTTATTTGCAGCAGGGTTGTTTTGCCCACATGCCGGGAAAGTAACCGAAATTAATAAAATTATCAATGGTGTTTTCATGCTGAAATTATTATGAATGGGTAGCAATAACGCTAACAATAAAGAAATAACACATAAAAAAGTTTATACCGAAACAATTTAGGTTTTGGAAAAATCAAAGTTTGAAACGTTCGGTATATCTGTTCTCTAAAAAG
>CAYSGX010000322.1:0-4015 GCA_964430605.1 uncultured Chitinophagaceae bacterium | reverse complement strand
TTGAAATTCTGCATTTAATGTATCATTCACTACATTTGCTAAAATTTTAAAAACATGGAACAAGAAAAAAAGAATAACAGTAAAGGCATTATTGTATTATTGTTATTATCACTGTTAGGTAATGGCTTTCTAGGCTACAAATTTTTTGCTGAAAAGCAGGATAAAGAAACAGTAACCGTATTAAAAGAAAAGGCCGATACGGAAATAGAATCACTAATTGATGTTCGCGTAGCATTAGAATCAGAGTTAACCAATACCAAATCAGATTTAGATAAGTTTAAAGGCTATTCTGCCGAGTTAGACAGCTTATTGGCCGATGCCCGCCAGCAAATTGACGCTAAAGAAAAAAGAATTGCCGGACTTTCTAAAGATTCCAGAAAGCTGAAAGAACTACAAAAAGAATTGGCTGATTTAAAGACCATGCGCGACAGCTTATTGGAGCAGGTAGATAAACTGGTTATGGAAAACAATTTATTGAAAAAAGAAAACCAGGAATACCAAGCCACTATTGGCGATTTGAATTTGGTAAAAGGTGTCTTAGAGAAGAAAGTAGAAAGTGGCTCGGTATTGAGCGTAAACAATGTAGTGGCATTGCCTTACAAAGAAAAATCGAGCGGAAAGAAAAGCGTAACCGCAATTGCTAAAAAAGCCGATTTGATTGAAATATGCTTTGACATTGCTCAAAACCGTATAGCACAACAAGGTTCTAAAGATATATATGCAAGAATTATTTCTCCTGAAGGCTCAACTATTGCAGTGCAATCTCAGGGTTCGGGCACATTCAAATCTAAAGAAACCGGTGAAGACAACTTATACACTGTGAAGAAAACCATTAATTACGATGGCGGGCAAAAAAATCATTGCTTAGGCTGGAAATCAAGCACACCGTTTTCTTCAGGGAAATACAAAGTAGAAATTTATGTTGATGGTTATTTGACCGGTGTAGGCGGGTTAATTATGAAATAATATTCTTTTTCAAAAGAAATAAAAAATGCCTCCTGAACTCGGGGGCATTTTTTATTTAAAGCCAATAAGAAATATTTCCAGGTTGCTTTGGTATAAGCGATGTTGTAATTTTATACCGATTAGATTTTATATTTTAGCCCAAATTAATTCTGTATAATGCCGATGCAATAGCTGTTTAGTCCAATCAAATTGGACTATTACAGATATGCTTTCGGTGTTAGTTTTTCATACCTACAACTTATGGCTACTTCACATAAAGATATATTCAACGAGTTCCGGGCGGCAACAAAAGAAGCATGGAAAAACCACGTAGAAAAAGAATCGGGTAAAGATTTTGATTACAATAATTTGATAATAGAGAAAGAAGGTTTGAAAATTGAACCTTACTATACTAATGAAGAGATAACCACAACAGCCAGAACTTTAAATAAAACAAATAACGATTGGCAGATAAGGCAAAATTTTATAGCAGAAGATTTTAAAAACACTAACGGAAAAATACTAAAGGCTTTAGAAAACGGGGTAAGCGCTTTGGGAATTATTGTAAAGCAAAATATCAGCAAAGAAGATTTTGAACTGTTGCTGAATGATGTTTACTTAAACATGATAAGCATACACTTGGTTACAGAAAATAACCTTACTGTTACTATTGAAGCATTTAAAAATTTTTGTGAAGCAAAGCACATTACTACACAAAATTTACAAGGCTCGTTTAACGCTGATAATGCGACTGATATTTCAACAATAATATCATTACATGAGCAATACCGGAAATTATTTCCTGCTTTCAAGTTTATCAATATAACGTCAGATAATTTAGGCATTGTTGAAGAGTTAGCCAATGCTTTTAAAACAGCGAATCAAATTCTTTCCGTTGCCGGAACAGACAAGGAGATGACAGCCTCAACTATTCAGTTTAAAGTATTTATTGGTACGGAATATTTTTTTGAAATAGCTAAGCTGAGAGCTTACCGTTTGCTATGGCAAAAACTTTTGCAACATTATAACATGAAAATAATACCCGCTTTTATTCAGGCTGAAAAATCGTGGAGGCATAATGATGAAACCGATGCGCATAAAAATATTTTGCGACACACTACCGAAGCCATGAGCGCTGCTGTGGGAGGTTGTGATGTTTTATGCCTGCAGGCTGCCGATACTGCCGGGCAACTGAATAACGATTTCTTTAATCGCATTGCGGTTAATATTCAGCATTTATTAAAAGAAGAATCGCATTTTGATAAAGTTACCGATATCGCTTCCGGCTCTTATTATATTGAAACTATTACACAGCAACTTGTAGAGAAGGTTTGGGAAAATATTCAGGCTTAGGATATAAAGACTTGTAATGTATTAATTTACAGTATCACAAACATTTCAACTTCTCTAAAAAACAAAAAACCCCGAAAATTCTTTCGGGGCTTCAAGTTGTCCGACTAGGGGTCGAACCTAGACTCTTCTGGACCAAAACCAGACGTGTTGCCAGTTACACCATCGGACAGTTTCCTAAACTTAGGAGTGCAAAAATAGAAAAAGATTCCTTTAGCACAAAAAATAGCTTTTACATTTTTGAAAACAGCGTTTCCGCACCAAAATGGTTACTGCTAAAATTTCAGCCTTGTAACGGTTAATATGCCAAAATGTTTCGAAAATTAACCAATAGATGTAAAAAGTATCATTTCGGTGAAATTATGCTTTTCGGGCTATTAATAAAACCGACTTTCCTAAATTATAACCGGTGAGCCAATCGGTGATTTTTGAAACAGGCACCATGAAGTTGTCCCAGATTTTTATTTGGGAAACTTTGGGGTACGATTGTTTTAAAAATAATTTTTGAGTAAGCGATGCACTTAACCCCACACTATCTAAATAAATGGCTTTTTCAATAACAAGCGATGCCGGAATTACTGATTTCAGCAAGCTGCGCGAATATCTGCGGTAATGCCCGATTGATTTATCGAAGTTGCTGTATAAATACTGGTGGGCAGGCACTACAATTGCCAATACGCCTCCGCTTTTCAAATGCCCGGCAGCTACCAGCAATTCTGCTTTATCGTCTTCAATATGCTCTATAACATCAATATAAATTATGGCATCGGCTTGTTTATCTTTTACATCGCTCAACACGCCACAAATACTTTTGCAACATGCAGGCAATTCTTTTTTTGCAATCATGGCAGTAATATGTTGTTCTAAACGGGCATCGGGCTCTATACACAGCCATTCGTTTTGTGTGCCATCGCATAAATGTTTGGTAGTGCCGCCAATGCCTGCGCCCACTTCTATTACAGTGCCTTTTAAATGCGGTTTAATAAATGAACCATAATACTGTTTCCAGTTTTCCGCAACCTGAAACAATTCTAATTCACCCCCGATATATGTTTGACTTTCCATTATTTTTTTGTTACCGATTGAATAAAATGTTTGTATTCATACGCGGGAATAATTTGCTTGTTGCTGCGGTAAGATAATACCATAAACACTAAAAACAAAAAGACAATTAACGCCTGAAAAGACATGATTGCCAATGCCAGTACCGTAAAAGTCGCCCAACCGGGTATGGCCCATTCGGTAAATAATCTGATGCCGGTAACCGTTACTATTCCGGTAACGGCAATGCCTAAGAAAACCAAACTGTACAATATTAACCTTATTGATACGGTTTCGATATATACTGAAATGGCGCTTAGCCCATGAAGAATTAAAGAATTAAAATTCATTTTTGAGTTGCCTGCAAGCCTTATTCCTTTTTCAATAGGCACGGTGGTATAAGTAACTTTCGAGCGAATAACAGCGCTGGCAAAATGATTCCATATTTCGGGCACGAACACTACTTTTTTTACGGTTTCAAAATTCAGCAGGCAAAAGTTGCCAAAGTTTATAGGATGCCCTGTAAGTTTCTTAAACAAAAATTTATATACCGCATAAAACAGCTTAAATACCAAGCCTTCTTTACGCTTGGTACGCTGTGCAAATACTACTTTATTTTGTTCGGCCTCTTGTTTCTGAATCAATTTTATAATGTCTTCGGGCACATCTTCTCCATCAG
>CAYSGX010000321.1:3064-4026 GCA_964430605.1 uncultured Chitinophagaceae bacterium | reverse complement strand
ACCTTTGTCATTTCTGACGCTTGCTGTTTGGTATTATTTGGTCAAATAAAAATCACACCACCTTATCGGCACAGCAACTGCTGGCAAAAGCATCGGGCTTGGCTTTAAACACAAAGCCCATTCCTAAAATATATCCCATAGCCTCTTTCAGTGCGGGGTTTGATTTAAAATGTGGGTTGGTATTAATATCGGCATGTACTTCTAAATCTACATGATACTTATCGAGCAGCGAGCAAATATCATAAGCCACTTCAATAGATTTCTGCACTTCCATCAACATGCGCTCTTTGAGTGAAATTTTACGGGTGGTTTTAAAATTGCTGATAAACATAAAACCGCCTTGCTTTTCCCTGAGAAATACAATTACGGTGGCAAACTCAATTTCAGTACCTCTCACCTGAGAATCGGTGCCTACACAAACTTTCAGTTTATAGCCTTTTTCTGTTTCTCTTATAATTGCCGCTTCTACCTCTTGTTTAAGCGAATGCTGTAAAGGCTCGCCACTCAGCTTGCGCCATTGAATAGATGTTGTAGTATTCATAGATAATCCTCCGTAACATTTTATTGGAAATAACTATTGCTGTAACAATTAAACTATATTGAAGTTCTTGATAATCAAATTAAATAGCGATTATAATGTGTAAAAAAAATGTAAACAGATTATGAATTGCACCATTTGAATAAAAATATTACATTTGCAGTCCTTAAAATAAAGTGAAATGAAAGACGGAATACATCCAAAAGAATACAGGTTAGTAGTTTTTAAAGATATTTCTACCGACACCTCGTTTATTTGCCGCTCTTGCGCTAATGCAAAAGATACCATTGTATGGGAAGACGGAAACGAATATCCATTAGTGAAATTAGAGATTTCTAAAGATTCGCATCCATTCTTTACTGGCAAAATGAAACTGATTGATACTGCGGGTAGAATTGATAAATTCAACAAACGTTACGCTAAG
>CAYSGX010000321.1:1392-3054 GCA_964430605.1 uncultured Chitinophagaceae bacterium | reverse complement strand
AGTTCTTTTTTAGCCCGAAATATTTAAAGCCTCGAAATTTCGGGGCTTTTTTATTTGCGGCATGTTAAGCTGAGTACAGGATAAGAAAATTAATTAGTGAAATATTTTCTGAGCCGTTGGTTAAAGCCTAACGGCAATAATTAGCCGAAAGCTATTGCTCCCGATATTCATCGGGACTTTAGCTGACGGTATAAATAAAAAGAAGCACTACAATTACAAGATTAAGCTATTGCCTCTAAGCTCCATGCTTCGGGCTTATCGGCAAAGTGTATTTTAGTGCGGCTCCACACATCGGCAAAGAATGCTGAATTTCTATAGGCTTCTAAATAAGAAGCAGCCTGCCATCGGCTCACAGTGAAAAACACATTATCACTACCTTCCGGTTTCATCAGTTGCAAACTTTCGCAACCTTCAAAGGCGGCAATCTGCGATTTCGTTGCTTCAAATACCTTTAAAAAATCAGTAACTTTTTCAGGCTGAAAAGTAAGTTTTACAATACGTGTAACCATTTATATAAAATCAATTTGTAAAGGGCTTTCTAATTGCAGCCCCGTTAATCGTGCCGATTTCATTTTATTAATAGACACTACCAAATTACCCGATGCATTGAAATGGCAAAGCAACTCGCCTTCGGGCACTTCATTAAAATCGCTGTAAATTTTATTTACCCAGTTGCCTCTTCTGATAGAAATATTAAAATTGCGCCCCTTCCCTATTGTTTCAAAATCATCTTTCATAATATTGGTAATCATATTATTAAACTGGTCGATAAAAACAACCGCGCCACTAATAGAAGCATCGGTAGTGCCTACTGCCAAAAATGTTTTCTTCACCATATCTATCTTAAGACTACCCAGTTCAGAAAGATTAGTTCCCGATGCAATTTTAGCCGCGGTGAGCGCCATAAGCAGGCGTGATGGCTGGCGGTTATTTTCAGGATTAATGATGCTTTTATCTAATTCAAAAATTTTCAGGTTAAGCTCATCAAACAACAAGCTAAACATGCCGTTATCGGGCGCAACGAAATAATGCCCGCTGTCTTCAGCCATTAATATTCTTCTTGCAGTTATTGCCCTGTCTTCTACCAATGCCAAATGCGTGGTGCCTTCGGGAAAATGTTTCCAACTGTTTTTCAGCATTATTGCTGCCTGCCTTACATCGAAATGCGGAACCGTATTAGAGATATCAACAATTTTCGCACCGCCAAAAGTGCTGTAAACAGTGCCTTTAACAGTGCCAAGGTAGTAGTCCTGGTCTTTTAAATCGGTAACTAACGTTATAATACCATTCAAAGCGAACACATTTTTTGATAGCTTTACAAAGCTAAAAAATAAACAATCATTTGAGCGAAATAATCATCAATTTAGAAGGCATAGACCCTTTAGAGTTTTACGGAGTAAATAATGCCAATCTTACCTTATTAAAAAATGCTTTTCCGAAACTTAAAATTGTATCGCGCGGCAACAAGATGAAAGTGGTAGGCAATGAAGAAGAAATAGAAAAGTTTGAGGAAAAAATAAATCAAATGATTTCTATGAACGATAGGTTTGGCAACCTGAATAAGCAAGCCCTGCAAAATCTTTTACAAACAGAAACCGAAAACGGCAAAGAAGCCACCGCGGCAGAGGTTTTAGGTGAAGATGTATTGGTGCACGGCAGAAA
>CAYSGX010000321.1:0-1382 GCA_964430605.1 uncultured Chitinophagaceae bacterium | reverse complement strand
AAAGCCAAAACAAAGAACCAGCGATTAATGGTAAAAATGAGCGAGCAGAATGATATTCTGTTTGCGGTAGGCCCTGCGGGAACCGGCAAAACCTACACTGCTGTGGCATTGGCCGTTAGAGCGCTTAAAGCCAAAATTGTAAAGAAAATAATTCTTACCCGCCCGGCAGTTGAAGCCGGTGAAAGCTTAGGATTCCTTCCCGGTGATTTAAAAGAAAAAATTGACCCTTACCTGCGCCCTTTGTATGACGCGTTAGACGATATGCTGCCTATAGAAAAACTAAATTATTATATGCAGAACAGAATTATCGAAGTAGCGCCTCTGGCATATATGCGCGGCAGGACTTTAGACCATTCATTTATTATTTTAGACGAGGCGCAAAACACCACCGGTTCGCAGTTAAAAATGTTTTTAACCCGAATAGGCCCTTCGGCAAAATGTATTATTACCGGAGATAAGACACAGATTGACTTGCCTAAAAATCAAAAATCGGGATTGATGGAAGGCATTAATATTCTGCAAAATATTGATGGTATTGGCACCGTGTATTTAGATGCAACTGATGTGGTAAGGCACCGGCTGGTAAAATATATTATAGCCGCCTACGACAAGTTGAACGAAGAAAAAGATTAACCGTAAAATCATAATGCAATAATCATGAAGGTCGATATTTTAGCTGTTGGTGTACACCCCGATGATGTGGAACTGGGTTGCGGAGGTATTATTGCCAAACATGTAAACATGGGCTATACGGTTGCTGTTTTAGATTTAACACAAGGCGAATCAGGCACCAGAGGTTCTGCCGAAATAAGAGCTAAAGAAGCTGCGGAAGGTGCTAAAATATTAGGCGCTGCTGTGAGAGAAAATTTAGGTTTTAAAGATGGTTTTGTGGCCAATGATGAAGCACACCGGTTGCGATTGATTGTTGCCATAAGAAAGTACCGGCCCAATATTGTAATTACCAATGCCCCGCGCGACAGGCACCCCGACCATGTTGCGGCAGCAAACCTTACCGTTGATGTCTGCTTCCTTTCAGGCTTGCCTAAAATTATTACTACTGAAAACGGCAATGCGCAAACCGCATGGCGGCCGCAAGTGGTGTATCATTATATTCAGGCATACTATCATAAACCCGATTTGGTGGTAGATATTTCTGATTTTATGGAGACGAAAATGAATGCCATTAAAGCCTATAAGAGCCAGTTTTATAATCCTGAATCTAAAGAGAAAGAGACCTTAATTTCTTCTCCCGAATTTTTGCAATTCACTTATGCAAGAGCTATAGAATTTGGCTTACATGCAGGCTATAAATATGCCGAAGGGCTGCTTGTAAACCGCTACATAGGGGTGGTTATTTCAGCAGGGTTAAATCATCCACCCCT
>CAYSGX010000320.1:0-4045 GCA_964430605.1 uncultured Chitinophagaceae bacterium | reverse complement strand
CACAAGACGAGCCAAGAGGCACCCGTATCTTCGGACCGGTTGCACGTGAATTGAGAGAAAAGCAATTCATGAAAATTATTTCATTAGCGCCAGAAGTATTATAAGAAATGAAAGCAGGAAATAACATAACAGGTCGCTTCAGGCCTAAAATGAAAATCAAAAAGAACGATAACGTTATTGTTCTTGCCGGTAAAGACAAAGGCAAAAAAAGCAGAGTAATTGCAGTTGATCCTGAAAAAAACAGGGTTTTAGTTGAAGGTGTGAAAATTGTAAAAAGACACACCAAGCCTAATGCGGCTACTCCCAACGGTGGTATCGTTGAAAAAGAAGCGTTTATTCATGCCTCTAATGTAGCGTTAGTTGACCCTAAAGGTGGAAAAGCTACCCGTGTAGGCAGAAAAGAAGTTGACGGAAAATTAGTTCGTTATGCTAAAAAATCAGGAGAGGTTATTAAATAATGGCAACAAGTAAAGCATATACCCCAAGACTAAGAGACTATTACAAAGATGTAGTAGTGGGTCAAATGATGGAAGAGTTTAAGTACAAATCTGTTATGCAAGTACCAAAACTGGTAAAAATCGCGGTTAACCAAGGCGTTAAAGGCGCTGCTCAAGACAAGAAGTTGGTTGACCAGGCATTGCAGGAAATGAGCATCATTACCGGGCAACGCGCAGTATCTACTAAAGCCCGTTTGGCTATATCAAACTTCAAGTTAAGAGAAGGGATGCCAATTGGTGCAAGAGTTACATTAAGGGCAACTACCATGTATGAATTCTTAGATAGATTAATTTCTGTAGCTTTGCCGCGCGTTAGAGATTTCAAAGGTATCAGCAATAAGAGTTTTGACGGAAGAGGCAACTACACAATGGGTGTTACCGAGCAAATCATGTTCCCTGAAATCGACATTGACAAAGTACCAAGAATTACCGGTATGGATATCACTTTTGTTACTACAGCAAAAACTGATAAAGAGGCGTTGGCATTGTTAACATATTTAGGATTACCATTTAAAAAAGATAATAAGTAATGGCTAAGAAATCTATCATCGCCAGACAAGCAAAAAGAGAGCGTTTAAATGCGAAATATGCAGCAAAACGCACTGAATTGAAAGCATCAGGAGATTATGAAGCATTGGATAAATTACCAAAAAACGCTTCACCTGTAAGATTGAAAAATCGTTGTAAACTTTCAGGAAGGCCTAAAGGTTACATGAGGTTCTTCGGTGTGAATCGTTTGGAATTCAGGGAATTGGCTTTGTACGGTAAAATTCCGGGGTTAACAAAAGCAAGCTGGTAATAAATTTTTAAAAGAAAACAAGAACAATAATATGGTTACCGATCCTATAGCAGATTATTTAACAAGACTAAGAAATGCGCTACAAGCCAGACATACCTTAGTTGAAATTCCTGCTTCAAACCTGAAAAAATCTATTACCGAGATTTTATACAATCACGGTTATATTTTGAAATATAAATTTGAACCAACTGAAAACAACCAAGGGGTTATTAAAATAGCTTTGAAATATGATGGAGCTACCCAATTGCCTGTTATCAGAGAATTGAAAAGAATTAGTCGCCCGGGACTAAGAAAATATGCTCACGTTGCTGAATTACCTAAGGTAATTAACGGTTTGGGCATTTCTATCATCTCTACCTCACAAGGGTTGATGACAGATAAGGAGGCCCGTGCAAGAAAGATTGGTGGTGAAGTGCTTTGCGAAATTTATTAAAATTATAGAGACATGTCACGTATAGGTAGAGCTCCTATTAGTTTGCCGAAAGGCGTTGAAGTTAAGGTTCAGCCAAACAACGTTGTAGTTGTTAAAGGGCCAAAAGGTGAATTAACCGAGAAAATCGATGTTGACTTATCGGTTGAAATTGATAATGGTGTATTATTGGTGAAAAGACCAACAGACCAACAACGTCATAGAGCTGCTCATGGTTTATATCGTGCGCTTATTGCCAATATGGTTAAAGGTGCATCAGAAGGGTTTACTAAAAAGTTAGAACTAATCGGGGTAGGTTACAGAGCTTCGGCAACCGGTCAACTCCTCGAGTTAGCAGTAGGTTTCTCTCACCCTGTAGTGGTATTGTTGCCTAATGAGGTGAAAGTTTCGGCAGTAATGGAAAAAGGTAAAAACCCTATCGTTACCCTTGAAAGTTTCGATAAGCAATTGTTAGGCCAGGTAGCGGCTAAAATACGTGGTATCAGAAAACCTGAACCATATAAAGGTAAAGGTATAAGATATACTGACGAATTTGTAAGAAGAAAAGCAGGAAAAACTGCAGCTAAATAATAAATCGTAGCAAGATGTTAACGAAAGTATCAAGAAGAAATAAAATCAGAAGAAGTATCCGTAAGAAATTAAGCGGAACTGCGGAACGTCCCCGCTTAGCGGTGTACAGAAGTAACAAATTCATCTATGTGCAATTAATCAATGATGATTTAGGAGTTACATTAACCGCGGCTTCTTCTAAAGACGGTGAGTTAGCCGGTCAGAAAATTAATAAAACTGAACAATCTAAAGCCGTAGGTAAATTAATTGCCCAAAAAGCGTTGGATGCAGGTATTACCGAAGTAGTATTCGATCGTGGCGGTTATTTATACCACGGAAGAGTACAAGCTTTAGCTGATGCTGCCCGTGAAGGAGGCTTGAAATTCTAAACCCTATTTTGACAGAATAATATTATGGATAAAGCAGTTCAAAAAGTAAAAGCAAGCGAGTTAGAGCTTAAAGATAAAGTGGTAAACATCCGCAGGGTAGCGAAAGTTACCAAGGGTGGTAGAACCTTTAGTTTCTCTGCAATTGCTGTAGTAGGCGATGGCAACGGTATTGTTGGTCATGGTTTAGGTAAAGCGAGAGAAGTACAGGAAGCTATAACCAAAGGTATTGATGATGCTAAGAAAAACCTGGTAAAAGTTCCTGTATTTAAAGGTACTATTCCGCATGAAGTTCATGGCAAATTCGGTGCCGGTAAAGTATTAATTAAGCCTGCTGCCGATGGTACAGGAGTTATTGCAGGTGGCGCTATGCGTGCAGTTTTAGAAAGTGCCGGTGTACACAACGTACTTGCAAAATCATTAGGAACATCTAATGCGCATAATGTAATCAAAGCTACTATTGATGGTCTTTCTAAATTAAGAGATCCTTACACGGTAGCACAACAAAGAAAAGTATCTTTGAAAAAAGTATTCAACGGATAAACCATGGCGAAAGTTAAAGTAACACAAGTGAAAAGCGTAATAGACCGTACCCAACGTCAAAAAGACACGGTAAAGGCTTTAGGTTTAAGAAAAATCAATCATGCTGTTGAGGTTGAACTAACCCCACAGATTGATGGTATGATAAAAAAAGTTGCTCATTTAGTTAAAGTAGAGAACGTATAACTATGAATCTATCAACATTAAAGCCTGCTGAAGGCTCAGTAAAACGCAATGTAAAACGTTTGGGTCGCGGTCAGGGTTCTGCCCGTGGCGGTACAGCCGGACGTGGGCATAAAGGTGCCAAATCCCGTTCAGGATATAGCGCTAAAGTAGGATTTGAAGGCGGCCAGATGCCAATTCAAAGACGCCTGCCTAAAACCGGTTTCAAAAACATTAACCGTGTTGAGTTTGAAGTATTGAACTTAGACCGTTTAAATGAACTGGTAGAAAAGCACAACATCACCGATTTGACTTTAGATACCTTGAGGACTTTAAGAGTTATCTCTAAATCAGATAAATTCAAAATCTTAGGCAGAGGCGAATTGAAAGTGAAAGTGAATGTTGAAGTTAACGCTATCAGCGAAACAGCTAAGAAAGCTATTGAAGAAAAAGGTGGAACTGTAAAATTAGTATAACAGCTACAATGAAATTTATACAAACATTAAGGAATATCTGGAGCATCGAAGACCTTCGTTTGAGAATCCTCACTACGTTGGGTTTGTTGTTGATTTTCCGTGTAGGTACTTATGTGGTACTTCCGGGCATCAACCCTGCCGCTTTAGATGAATTAGAAGCACAGGCTACCGGTGGTATTCTTGGATTGGTAAACATTTTTGCAGGC
>CAYSGX010000319.1:0-4084 GCA_964430605.1 uncultured Chitinophagaceae bacterium | reverse complement strand
TGCTAAAAACCCGACTCAGGGAGTAGCAGATTTACAGGAAGTAATCAGCCTGCTGAAACAAGAGTATGGTTTTTCTGATGCTGACCTTGACGGATTTAAAAAGAACTGGGTAGCGGAACAGCAACGATAAATTTTTTCAGCTTTTTGAAAGGTGTATGAATAATTGCAGCTTATGTAATTATTCATACACTCTTATTTTGAACAACTACATTTGCAACCCAAAATTTATTACAAATAATGAAACAGTTAACAGGTATTTTTTTTCTTGCGGTTATAACCATTCTTTTTTCATCGTGCGATAAGAGCAAAAACAAAAATTCCGGCAATTACAACAGAAAAGCCATGTTGGAAAGCTATGCCGATAAAGTAATTATACCTGCATATACGCAATTGCAACAAAAAGTAAATACGCTGAAAACAACTTCCGACAATTTTATTCAGCAGCCCGATAATACTACGTTGCTGAACTTCCGAAACGCATGGATAGAAACAGCAAAGGCGTTTCAGTTTTGCAACAGCTTCAGTTTTGGCCCTGCGGAATCTTTAACGGGCGATTTTACGATTGACGCGGGAACTTTCCCTGTAAATGAAGCACAAACCGAAGACTTTATTGCGCAAACAGGCAATACGGGTTTCGACCCTTTAAATAATTTCGCACGCGACACACGCGGCATTTACGGTATTGAATATTTGATTTTTAAGAATGACGAAGCACAAACTATCAGCAATTTCAGTAACAACAACAGAAAAAACTATCTGACTGTCATTGTAAACGATTTGAAGAGCAGAACCGACAAGTTGAATACCGACTGGCAGCAATACAAAAATACTTTTATAAATGCCGATGGCACAGATGCAGGCAGCAGCGCATCTTTGTTGTTCAACCAGTTTTTAATTGGTTACGAGAATATCAAAAATTATAAATTGGGCTTGCCTTTGGGCTTGCGCGTAGGGCAAACTGCGCCTGCGCCTGAAAAAGTAGAAGCCTATTACAGCGGCATTTCTACCGAACTGATTCAACTGAATTTTAAAAGCACCATGCAGATTTATTTCGGAAACGATTTTGATAACAATGAAGGCTTGGGCTTTGACGATTATCTGAAAACCGTAGAAGGTGGCGAGGAATTAGTTAACGAAGCCATTGCCCAGATGAACAACGTGAAAGCTGCCCTAGAAAATATTCCGCAGGGCAGACTTTCTGATATTATTACGAGTGATTTTTCCAAGCCCGATGACGCTCACACCGAAATGGCAAAATTAACCCGCTACATAAAAAGCGATATGTCTTCGCTGTTAGGTATTTCAATTACTTACAGCAGTGGTGATGGTGATTGATTTTTGAAGTTGGAGATTAGATGTTTGAAGTAAAAATGTGAATTGCCGTCTGCTTTAGCTGACGGCTGAAAAGAACAACATCACAGCAGAAGGAATGACAAAAGATAACCGAAACATAAAATCATCCCCCTTGCCCTCCCGAAACGAGTTCGGGACAAGCTCTTCGCATACGCACAAAGACAGGACACAAGGGGGACTTTTCAGTTTTCCCAATTATCTAACCTCCAACCTCCAACTTCTAACTTCTAACTTCAATAGTCTTACATCTCGTATCTCACATCTGATATCTAGTCCAATCTCGATTGAACCGTTAGCTTTCTTCCGCATCATGTTTGGTTTGATGATGCTGATTAGTACCGTGCGCTTTATGATGCTGGGCTGGATAGATTACCAGTACATTGATTCGGTTTTTCATTTTAAATATTATGGTTTTGAATGGATACAGGCGATGGGCAGAACAGGCATGTATGTTTTGTATTCGCTGATGATTGCGGCTTCGCTGTGTATTATGTTAGGTTTGTTTTATCGCATAGCTGCCATATTTTTCTTCTTTGCATTTACCTATTGCGAACTGATAGACAAAACTTATTATCTCAATCATTATTACTTCATTTCTATTGTAAGTCTGTTAATGATTTTTTTGCCTGCGGAAAAAAAATATTCGCTCGATGTAGCATGGAGAAAAATTACCTCTTTCGATTTCGTGCCTGCATGGACAATTAATTTGGTGAAATTTCAGTTAGGCATTGTTTATTTTTTTGCGGGCATTGCCAAGCTGAACCCAAGCTGGCTGATTGATGCCATGCCTTTAAAAATATGGCTGCCCGCACAAAGTCATTTGCCGCTCATTGGCGGATTGTTTGAAATTTCATGGATGCCTCATGCTTTCAGTTGGGCAGGTGCATTGTTCGATTTAACCGTTCCGTTTATTCTGCTTTCACGATTTTGGTATTTGGGTTTTGCTGCGGTAATTGTTTTTCATTCGCTCACAGGCATATTTTTTCAGATAGGGATGTTTCCCATTATTATGATTTGCAGCGTACCGATTTTTTTTCCTGCTTCAGTACACAAAAAAATATTTTCGTTTTTTTCTGAAAAATTTTCATCCCCCTTACCCCCTTCAAAAGGGGGACTTAGCTTTCCAAATATTCAGGAATCAGGAAATCATACATCCGACCCCGAAAAAATCGGGATGTTCCAAATCATAAATCATAAATCATTCAGCTATCCGAAATTTTTAATGAAGCCGCTTGCAGTTGTGCTAATAATTCATGTAGTGTTTCAGACAGTTTTCCCTTGGCGGTATGCGCTGTACTCAGGCAATATGTTTTGGACGGAAGAAGGCTATCGCTTTGGCTGGCGCGTGATGCTTATGGAAAAAGCAGGCTATGCCACATTCTATGTGAAAGACGGTGATAACGGCAAAGAAGGTATCGTAATCAATTCAGAATTTCTGAATGAGCATCAGGAAAAGCAAATGGCAATGCAACCTGATATGATTTTAGAGTTTGCGCATTTTTTAGGCAAGCATTATAAACAGCAGGGCATAAAAGACCCGCGCGTTAGAGTTGAAGCGTATGTTACGCTGAATGGCAGCAGAAGCAAGTTGCTGGTAAATCCCGAAGTGAATTTATTGGCTTATCACGAAAGCATGAAACCTAAAACATGGCTGATGCCTTTTGGAAAATGAGTTATCAGTTATCAGTTGTCAGTTATCCATTTTTAGTATTCAGGAAAGCATTATCAGTTGCTCCAAACTTTCTATGGACTATCGTCTATGGACTATGGACTATCTCCTCATTCGCCCAAACAACTTATACCATTCAGGGAACTATTACGGATAAAGCAACAGGAAACCCAATAGTCGCACAGATTTTAATTGAAGAGTTTCAGCAGGGAACAACTGCTGATGAAAAAGGAAATTTCAACATAGAAGAAATTCCTGCCAATACATTCAGGCTGAAAATTTCAAGCATCGGGTATATTTCTTTTCAGCAGAAAATACGCTTGAACAAAACAGTTGAAACATTGCAAATTTCATTAGAGCCAACCGATTTCAGGTTAAATGAAGTAGTGGTTTCCGAAGAAAAAAACAAGGAAGATTTTTCGATTATCAGGTTGAAAGCTGTTGACGGCAGCGCGATTTATGCAGGCAAAAAAACAGAAGTGATTTTGCCCGATTTGGTTGCCGCCAACAAAGCCACCAACAACGCGCGACAAATTTTTGCCAAAGTTGCGGGCTTGAATATCTGGGAAAGCGATGGCGCGGGTTTGCAAATGGGCATAGGCGGAAGAGGGTTAAGTCCCAACAGAAATTCAAATTTCAATATTCGCCAAAATGGTTATGACATCAGCGCAGATGCGTTGGGTTATCCCGAAAGTTATTATACCCCACCTGTGGAAGCGTTGGAAAGAATTGAGGTGGTGCGTGGGGCTGCCTCGCTGCAATATGGCACACAGTTTGGCGGCTTGGTAAATTTTGTGCTGAAAAAAGGCAATGAAGCAACACCTTTTGAGATTACTACCCGACAAACAGTCGGTTCGTGGTGGCTGTACAATAATTTCACAAGCATTGGCGGCAATACCGAAAAAGTAAATTACTACGGCTTTTATCAATACAAAAGAGGCAACGGCTGGCGACCCAATTCGAGCTTTGAAAATCATACCGCATTTGCCACTTTCAATTTTAAACTTTCTGACAAAGTGAAGCTGGGCATTGAATATACACACCTGAATTATCTGGCGCAGC
>CAYSGX010000318.1:721-4088 GCA_964430605.1 uncultured Chitinophagaceae bacterium | reverse complement strand
CGGTTTCCGCTTTTAATACCGGGCAATCGTGATAAAAGCCATTATAGGTTTTGGCCACTGCATAAGCATAATTTGAAATGCTCGATGGGTCATAATTTTTGGCGGCATCTTCTACAATAACCGGAAACTGATACAATAAACTAATCATCTCTTTCTCGGTAGCGTTCAATTCATAGTTTGAAGGAAGTGCAGCAGGCGCTTTTTCTTTTCTTAAAATAGACTGAATGCGGGCATGGGTATATTGCACAAACGGTCCGGTTTGTCCGTGAAAGTCTATACTTTCTTCAGGATTAAACAACATGCGCTTTTTAGGGTCAACACGCAGAATAAAGAATTTCAACGCACCCAAACCAATTGCCCTGTATAATGCAGTTGCTTCATCGCTGCTGAAATCTTCTATTTTACCTAATGCTTTGGTATGTTCCGCAGCGGTATTAATCATATCATCAATTAAATCATCGGCATCTACTACGGTGCCTTCGCGCGATTTCATTTTGCCCGTTGGCAAATCAACCATACCATAGCTTAAATGGTAAATGCCTGCCGCATAAGGCTTGCCCAACTTTTCAAGTGTTAACTGCAATACTTTAAAATGGTAGTCTTGTTCGTTGGCTACTACATATACCGATTTATCCATCTTAAAATCTTCATAGCGCAATTGTGCTGTGCCAAGGTCTTGGGTAAGATATACCGAAGTGCCATCGCTGCGCAGTAACACTTTTTCGTCAAGGCCTTTATCGGTGAGGTTTACCCACGATGAGCCATCTTCTCTTTTATAAAACGAGCCGTTATTTAAACCTTCTTCCACTATTTTTTTCCCTAATAAATAGGTTTCACTTTCATAATAGTTTTTGTCGAAATCAACGCCAATTTTTTTGTAGGTTTCAAAAAAGCCTGCATATACCCAATCGTTCATTTGTTTCCAAAGGGCAAGTGTTCCGGCATCGCCTGCTTCCCACTGTCGCAGCATTTCCTGTGCTTCAAGCATTATTGGCGCTTTCTTTTCGGCTTCTTCTTTTGGTGTTCCCTGCTGAATTAAGTTTTCTGTTTCAGCCTTATATAACTTATCGAACTCAACGTAGTATTTGCCCGCCAAACGGTCACCTTTTGTGCCCGAAGAAGCAGGTATTTCGTCATTACCATTTCGTTTCCATGCCACCATGCTTTTGCAAATGGCAATGCCACGGTCGTTATACATGTTTACTTTCTTCACTTTATTGCCGGCAAATGCTAATAACTGCGAAAGCGAATAGCCCAGCAACATATTGCGTACATGTCCCAGGTGCAATGGCTTGTTGGTATTAGGCCCGCAATATTCTACCACAATGGTTTCGGTTTTAGCTGCGCCTTTTCCGAAGGTGGTATTGGTATAATTATTTGCCAGGAAATCAGTCCAGAAACGATGCGCCAGCTCTAAATTCAGAAAGCCTTTTATAACATTAAATTCGCTGATAAAAGCAGTATTTTCTTTCAGATAATTGCCTAAGTCCTGAGCGGTTTGCTCAGGGTTTTTCTTCGATATTTTCAGCAATGGAAATACTACTACGGTAAAATCTCCTTTGTGGTCTTTATTGGTTACTTCAACCTTAATTTTATCGGCTTCAGTGCTTTGCCTATATAATTTTCCGGTTGCTTCAACTATGGCTTGGGTAATGGTTTCGGTAAAATTCATCTTATAAAAGGTTGAACCCCTTGGGGCTTATTATTTTTTTAACACAAAATAGGCTTCAAAGTTATTACATTTGCACCCAATTAGTTTTAAGCACCTTCACCCTTTAATCTTTTAATGAAAGACAAGTACATCGACCTTATTGAGCAAACGTTTTTCTTCCCCCAGGAAGATTTCAGAATGGAAAACAACACGCTCTTTTTTAACGATATAGATTTAATGAAACTGGTAAAGGAAAACGACACGCCTTTGCGTGTTACACACCTTCCGAAAATAAGCCAGCAAATACAAAAGGCAAAAACATTATTTGCCAATGCCATTAAAAAACATAAATACAAAGGCAAGTACCACTATTCATATTGTACCAAAGCGAGCCACTTTTCTTTTGTAATGGAAGAGGCACTGAAAAACGATATTCATATCGAAACTTCTTCTTCTTTCGATATTGATTTGGTTGAAAGACTTTTTTACAGAGGCTTGTTGAATAAAGACACTTTCATTATTTGTAATGGTTTTAAAACCGATGATTACAAAGAGAAAATTATTAAACTGGTAAATGCCGGGCATAATATTATTCCCGTGTTGGACAATAAGTATGAGGTTGAATATTACGAAGAGAATGTAACCACTGTTTGTAATGTAGGTATTAGAATTGCTGCCGATGAAGAGCCTAATTTTGAGTTTTACACTTCGCGCTTAGGTATTCGCTATAAAGAGATTTATGATTTCTACAAAAACAGGATAGACGAGAATCCGAATTTCCGCCTGAAGATGCTGCACTTCTTCATTAATAAAGGTATTCGCGATAATACTTATTACTGGAGCGAACTGAACAAAGCCATTAAGCTGTATTGCGAGCTGAAAGAAATTTGTCCCGATTTGGAATACCTGAATATTGGTGGCGGCTTGCCTATTAAAACTTCTTTAGGTTTTGAATATGATTATCAGTACATGATAGATGAAATCATTTTTCAGATTAAAACTGCCTGCGATGAAGCTAATGTGCCGGTACCAAATATTTTTACCGAATTTGGAAGTTTTACGGTAGGCGAAAGTGGCTTTATAATCTTTGAAGTATTAGAGCAAAAAATACAGAACGACCAGGAGACATGGTATATGATAGATGGCTCTATTATGACCACCATGCCCGATTGCTGGGGCATTAACCAACGGTTTATCATGTTGCCCTTGAACAAATGGAATATAGAATACCACCGTGTAAACGTGGGCGGCTTAACCTGCGATATTCAGGATTATTACAATGCCGAAGCGCATATAAACCAGGTGTATTTGCCAAAGCTGAGAGGCAAAGAACCTTTGTATGTAGGCTTTTTCCATATTGGCGCTTATCAGGAATCGTTGAGCGGTTATGGAGGCATTAAACATTGTATGATACCATCGCCACGCCATATATTGGTTGACAGAGATAAAAAAGGTGCCGTTAAAACCCGCATGTTTTCTGAAAAACAAAATGCGGAAGGCATGTTGAATATTTTAGGGTATTAACCCACACCACAATACCGAAAAAGAAATCCCGGTGTGAACATTCACACCGGGATTTTTTTTGCTTTTCACTTTCTGATTAAGCGACAGCAATAGTTTTTCTGGCTTCTTTTTTAGCTTCATTTTTTTTCGGAAGCGAAACATTTAAGATGCCATTTTCATACCCTGCGCTGATATTATCGCTGTCAATAGTTT
>CAYSGX010000318.1:0-711 GCA_964430605.1 uncultured Chitinophagaceae bacterium | reverse complement strand
CAAAGTAAACGAGCGCTTGAAAGAAGCATAGCTAAATTCTCTGCGGGTGAAATTTTCTTTTTCTTCTTTTTGTTCGGCTTTCTTTTCGGCAGCAATGGTCAACACATTGTGGTCAACATTAATGCTGAATTCCTCTTTGCCAAAACCGGGCGCTGCCACCTCTAAGCGGTAGCCCGTTTCGTTTTCAACAATGTTTACCGAAGGCTGCGTTGCCGCTCCCTGGGTCCTGAAAAATTCATCGTTGAAAAATGAATCAACGTAGCTCGAAAAATTGCCTGGAAAAGCATTTGCTGTTGGTTTCCATTTAATAAGTGTCATAATTTGGTTCCTCCTTTATTTTTTTGGTTTGTGAAATTTTAAGAACATTTTTCTTTTCTCAATTTATATACCAGCCTGCAAAATGCCATTTTTCAAAGTCAAAAGTTCATTTTTCAGGAACAAACAAGACATAATGGCTTCTGTTGGTTCTTTTTTCGGAAAATATGGCAAATAAAGCCTTTAGAAATGAACTTCGGAAGAAAAATATATCAGTTTTCTGAACACTCCCCCTTATAAAAGTGCTGACGCGAACGTAGCAGCTTCTGATGCAAGCGCAGCAGCTACCGCTTTTAGCCCGAAACTCCCAATATCGATATGCTAACCTTTGGCGGAGGAAATAAAGGCATCATTTCAGCATTAATTTAAAAGCAAAACCAAAAGCCATTATTTTTG
>CAYSGX010000317.1:3445-4093 GCA_964430605.1 uncultured Chitinophagaceae bacterium | reverse complement strand
GGCGATGGTATTCCCGATTGTATAGACTTTTGTCCTAACGACCCGAATAAAACTGTTCCCGGAATTTGCGGTTGCGGTGTTGCCGATGCCGATTCAGATTTTGACGGAAGGATAGATTGCTTAGATGGCTGTCCGTTTGATGGCGCTAAAACCGCCCCGGGTATTTGCGGATGCGGTGTGCCCGATATTGATACCGATGGTGATGGTGTGGCTGATTGTATAGATTTATGCCCGCTCGACCCGAATAAAACCGAGCCGGGTGCATGTGGTTGTGGTAATGCCGACAACTTCAATGCCGATGCAGGCGCTAACCAGTTTATATGTAGTGGCAGTGCCGCTATTTTAGAAGCTTCGGGTGGAACTGATTACTTGTGGGACAATGGCGTGAATGATGCCATCAATGCGGTATTCCCTGCCAGCGACACCACTAAATATTTTGTTACCGTTTCTAACGGCACTTGTACTGCCACCGATTCAGTATTGGTAATATTAATTCCGAAGCCAAATATTTTTGCAGGAAAAGATGATACTATATGTGCAGGCAGCAGTTATACCTTAAAAGCCACCGGTGGTGTTTTATACAGTTGGGATAATGGCGGCAGCGATTCGCTCAACATAGTTGTGGTAAATCAAGATACTGAATACAAC
>CAYSGX010000317.1:0-3435 GCA_964430605.1 uncultured Chitinophagaceae bacterium | reverse complement strand
AATGGATGTTTCAGCAGAGATACCGCTACGATTTATGTATTGCCAACTCCGGTTGCCGGAGCTTCTAACGATACTACTATTTGCAGTGGTAGTAATGTAACACTCACAGCTTCCGGAGGTAATAAATATTTATGGAATACAGGCGACTCTGTTGCCGCTATAAATGTGAAATCATTAAGCACCGCTACTTATTCAGTTACGGTTACTGCAACTAATAATTGTTCAGCAGTGAAAAATATAACCGTAACCGTGAAGCAAAGCCCTGTGGTTGATGCAGGTCCAAGTTATATCACCTGCGAAGGCGATATGAGAACGTTGCAAGGAACAAGCAGCGATGATTATTTGTGGAGCACTAATGAAACCACTACGGCCATAAATGTAAACCCTGTGGTAACCACCACTTATTATTTATCGGCTACTAATATTGAGCAATGTAGTGCTGTAGATTCGGCAACGATATTTGTAAACATGCTGCCGATAGCAGATGCAGGAACTGACAGAATGATATGCGTGGGCGATAGCGTTACGTTGCAGGTAGGCGATGCGGTGTTGTTCCGCTGGAGCACGGGCGATACTATCAACAGCACCACTTTTGTTCCGTTGCAAACACAACAGGTTAGTATTGTTGTTACCGATAGCAACGGCTGTGTAAATGCCGATATTGTTACTATTACGGTAAATGAATTACCAATTGTAGATGCAGGAACTGACAGAGCAATATGCGCGGGCGAAACAGTGCCGTTGTTTGCCACCGGAGCGGAAAATTATTTCTGGAGCAACGGACAAACGGTTCAGGCATTTATTGATAATCCATTAATTACTACTGAATATACTGTAGCCGGTATTGATGCCAATGGTTGTGCCGCTACGGCAAGTGTAATTATTACTGTAAATGCGAAGCCTGAACTAAGCATTGATGGCGATACGGAAATTTGCCTGGGCAATGGTATTGAGTTAACGGCTACAGGCGGGGTGATTTATGTGTGGAATGAAACCGATACGCTGCAAACTTTCACTGCCGAACCATTTGCCAACGCTACTTATTCAGTAGAAGTAATTGATGGCAATGGCTGTAGCAGTGTTGCAAATGTTTTGGTTAAAGTAAACGAAATATTCAGCAGCGAAATATTAGGCTTGGATACCTTCTACTGCATGAGCCGCCAATCTGTTTTCTTAGAGTCGTTCCCATCGGGCGGGGTGTTTAGCGGCACAGGGGTAGATGGTAATATTTTCAGCCCGCAAGAGGCAGGTGAAGGCGCACATCTTATCAGCTATGTATATACCGATTCGAGAGGCTGTATCAGTGCCGCTGCGCAAACCGTTACGGTGCAAATTTGCGCGGGCATAGACAATGTGCTGAATGAAACTGCCATGAAAGTATATCCAAATCCTTTCAGCGATGAAGTAACCATTCAGTTTGAAAGCAATCTGAATACGGCAGTATATTTAAGCCTTTTTGATGTAAACGGAAAAGAAGTAATGGCTGTACAACCTTACACCATTAATACCCGCAACGAAATAATATTGCCGTTGCAATATTTAGAAGCAGGCACTTATTTGTTGCAGGTGAAATATGCCGGTGCGGTTGAAACCGTGAGGGTGGTTAAGACGAGATAATGTAGCCGGGCTAACATATACAAGTTCCACTTCTTTTGCAGAAGTGGAATTTGTTTTTTAGGCATTTGTTAAATAATTGCAAGGTCTAATGCAAAACATCTTCCTTATTTTTAGCCAATGAAAATTTTGGGCATTTCAGCTTTCTATCATGATTCCGCAGCATGTATTACTATCGGTGGTGAAATTGTAGCTGCCGCGCAAGAAGAGCGTTTTACCCGCAAGAAGCACGATGCTGCATTTCCCCAAAATGCTGTTCGGTTTTGTTTGCAGAAAAGCAATGTTACCATTGCTGAATTAGATGCCGTAGTATTTTACGACAAGCCTTTTTTAAAGTTCGAGCGATTGCTCGAAACCTATTATTCATTTGCACCCAAGGGTTTGGTTTCTTTTTTAAGTGCAGTGCCGGTGTGGGCAAAAGAAAAAATGTTTCTGAAAAAATTGTTGCTCGATGAATTAACAGAAATAGAAGCAATTGAAAGAAATAAAATAAAACTATTATTCCCCGAACATCATTTATCACACGCAGCAAGCGCTTATTATCCTTCGGCTTTTAATGATGCCGCCATACTCACCGTTGATGGCGTAGGCGAGTGGACTACCGCTTCTATCGCTCATGGCAAAGGCAACCAAATTACTATTCTGAAAGAGCTGCATTTTCCGCATTCGTTGGGTTTGTTTTATTCGGCTTTTACTTATTTTTTAGGGTTCAGGGTAAACTCGGGCGAATATAAATTAATGGGTTTGGCGCCTTACGGAATCAGCCATTCAGAAGAAACACAACGTTTCAAAAAAATAATTAAAACGCATTTAATAGATATTAAAGAAGACGGCTCCATTTGGCTCGACCAGCAATATTACAATTATGCAACGGGCTTAACTATGGTGCACGATAAGCAGTGGGAGCAACTGTTTGGTTTTGCTAAAAGAAATGCTGAAAGCGAACCTGAACAACATCATTGTAATTTGGCATTGGCAGTACAGGAAGTTACCGAAGAAGTTTTTCTGAAAATGACACAAGAAGCCAGGCGGTTAACCCAGTCGGAAAATATTTGTTTGGCAGGTGGCGTGGCGTTGAATTGTGTAGCGAACGGCAAACTGCAACAAGCGGGTATTTTTAAAAACATTTTTATTCAGCCTGCTGCCGGAGATGCGGGTGGCGCAATGGGTGCAGCACTGGCAGCACACTATATTTATTTCAATAAAGAAAGAAATATTGCTTCGGAAAAAGACCAACTGAAAGGCTCTTATTTAGGCAATGAATGTGAAACGAAAGACATTGAAAAAACCATAAGTACTTACAAAGCGCCTTACACAAAATACACTACCGGAAAAGAAATGTGCCATGCTGTTGCCGAAGTATTGGCAGCAGGCAATGTAGTGGGCTGGGTGCAGGGTGGTATGGAATTTGGTCCGCGGGCATTGTGAGCCAGAAGCATTTTAGGCGATGCCCGCAATGCCGAAATGCAAAAGAAACTCAACCTGAAAATAAAGTATCGCGAATCTTTTCGTCCGTTTGCCCCTGCTGTTTTGGCTGAAGATGTACAAGATTATTTCGACATCAACACCGCTTCACCTTACATGCTCATGGTGGCTCCCGTAAAAAAAGAAAGAAGAAATACATTGCCCGAAAATTATGATGCGCTTGATTTGAAAAGCAAATTATATCAGCAGCGTTCCGATATTCCGGCAGTAACCCATGTAGATTTTTCGGCACGCATTCAAACCGTGCATCAGGAAACTAACCCTGTATTTTACGAACTACTGCAATCATTTAAACAGTTGACGGGCTATGGCTTATTAGTCAATACCAGCTTCAAT
>CAYSGX010000316.1:0-4098 GCA_964430605.1 uncultured Chitinophagaceae bacterium | reverse complement strand
CACTCAGGAAAATTCTTTTCATAGCCCATTTGCTTTTTCAAAAAATTATCGCATAGCTTTGCAGCAGAATCTATTAGGGGTGTTTTGCAACAGGCAAGACTGAGATGATACCCTTAGAACCTGAACAGGATAATGCCTGCGAAGGGAAATAGAATACAGGTTTATTATTTCATTCTGAAATAGGCGCGTGCGCACTTCCTTGTAGATTCTCATTTATTTGTCATTCAAAATTCTGAAAAATGAGAATCAATTTTTTGCTGCTGTTGCTTGCAATTGCTATTAATGCTACTGCCCAAACTTCTTTAAAAGGAAAAATTGTTGACGCTGAAACTAATGAAGTGGTTACAGGCGCACATGTAGTGATTGAAAATACTTTCACTGGAAGTTATTCTGACGCTGAAGGGAATTTCAGTTTTTCAAAATTGAAAAAACAAGAAAATATCACGTTGTTGGTTAGCCATATCAGCTACGAATCGTTTCAGAAAAGCTTCAATGAAAGTGAATGGGAAAATGAAATAATAATTTCGTTGCAGCCCAAAAACGTATTGTCTGATGAGGTAATTGTTTCGGCTATAAGAGCCGATAAAAACACGCCCACTACTTTCACTAAAGTAGATAAAAAAGAAATTGAAAAAATAAATCTCGGGCAGGATATTGCTTATTTATTAGACCAAACGCCAAGCATTGTAACCACCTCTGATGCAGGTGCCGGAGTTGGCTACACCGCTATGCGCATTCGCGGCAGCGACCAAACTAGGATTAACGTTACCGTAAATGGTATTCCGTTAAATGATGCTGAAGGACAGGGCTTGTTTTGGGTAAATATGCCCGACTTTGCTTCATCGGTAGATAATATTTCCATTCAGCGTGGTGTGGGCACTTCTACCAATGGTGGCGCGGCTTTTGGCGCAACGGTCGATTTGCAAACTACAGGAAATAACGATTCCGCTTATGCCATTTTGAGCAACAGCTACGGCTCGTTTAATACACTGAAAAATACTTTTCAAACAGGCACAGGCCTGTTAAAAAATAAATTCAGTTTCGATGGCAGGTTGTCGCATATCCGTTCCGATGGATATATTGACAGAGCGAGTTCAAAGCTGCTTTCTTACTATGCTTCAGGAGCATATTATGGTAAAAGCACCATTCTGAAATTCATTCATTTTTCAGGAAAAGAAAAAACCTATCAGGCGTGGTATGGTGTGCCGCAGGATTCTTTAGAGACCAACCGCACCTACAATTATTACAATTACCCTAACGAAACTGACAACTACAAGCAAAGCCATTATCAGTTGTTATTATCACAATCAATCAGTAAAAATTTTATGCTGAATGTGGCAGGGCATTACACTTTTGGCGAAGGTTATTATGAGCAATACAAAGGCCCTGAATACAATAACGATTTCGGATTTAACAGCACGCAACGTTTTTCTAATTACGGTTTAGAAAATGTAATTGTTGGCGATGATACCATTAGAAGAACTTCATTAATTCGTCAGCGCTGGCTGCGTAATCATTTCTACGGAACCACTTATTCATTGAAATATGATAACAATAAAAATTTCAATGTTACATTAGGTGGCGCATGGAATCAATTTAATGGCGGCCATTTCGGAGAAATTATTTGGGCACAATATGCAAGCAATGGCGCAATCAACCATCGTTTTTATGATAACAAAGGTCTGAAAACCGATTTCAATATTTATTTAAAAGCGAATTACAGCCCTGTAAAAAACCTTTATTTATTTGGCGATGTGCAGTATCGAAAAGTTGACTATACCATTAATGGAATTGATATTGACCAAAGACAACTCAATGTAGCAGCCAACTTCAATTTCTTCAATCCTAAAGCAGGTTTGTCTTACCGCATCAACAATAAAAACAGCGTGTACACTTCATTTGCGGTGGGCAACCGCGAGCCTGTGAGAAGCGATTTTATTGATAATGTAAACAACCAAAATCCGCGGCATGAAACCATGTATAATACTGAAACGGGTTATCAATTATCGTTATCAAAATTTACTTTACTGGCCAATCATTATTTAATGTATTACAAAAATCAACTGGTGCTTACAGGCGAATTAAATGATGTGGGCGCAGGTATTAGAACCAACGTTCCTGAAAGTTACCGCACAGGTATTGAAGTGCAAACGGCATGGAAAATTATAAAGCCGTTAACATGGAAATGGAATGCTGCTTACAGCATTAATAAAGTAAAATCGTTTAGCGAATTTTTGTATGTGTATGATGAAAACTATGATGTGGCATCTGTTGAAGAAACACGGTATAACAATACCGATATTTCTTTCTCGCCTGATTTGGTTGCAGGCTCAACATTGAGTTATGTGCCGGTTAAAAATTTAGAATTGTCTTTCATTTCAAAATATGTGGGCAAGCAATATTTAGATAATACTCAAAACGAAAGCAGAAAATTAGATGCTTATTTTGTAAATCATTTCAGCATTAATTATTCATTAACTCAGAATACTTTTAAGCAAGGCAATAAGTTTCCGTTTAAAGAAGTACAGTTTCAATTACTGCTGAATAATATTTTCAACACGCTGTATGCTAACAACGGCTATGTGTTCAGCGAAGCTTACTTAAATGAAGACGGCAATTCATTTTCCCGTGCCGATTACAATTACCTCTATCCGCAAGCAGGTTTTAACTTTTTGTTTGGCGTGAATTTGAAGTTTTAAATCATTTTGAAACGCAGGGATATACACTGAGGCAACTCAGGTTTTGAAAAAATCAAGTTCAGAACATTCGGTATTAACTGATAGTACACTTCGTTTCCTTCGGAATCTCAACTACTTTCAGTATAACTTTACAACGATTAAAAATTTATGCTCAACCATGAAAACCTACCCCATTTCTACAGCACCATTAAAAGTAGATGAACTGCGTGCGGTGCTTAATGAAACTTTTTATTTGGAGCTTACCGATGAAGCACGGGAAAAAGTGCAACAGTGCCGCAATTATTTAGAGGTAAAAATCAACACTCCCGATGCGAAGTTTTATGGCATCAACACCGGCTTCGGCTCGTTGTGCGATGTGCAGATATCTAACGATAACCTGGCGCAGCTACAGGAAAATTTATTGATGAGCCATGCCTGCGGCATGGGTAGCGAGGTAATGCCCGAAGTAGTAAAAATTATGATGATTTTAAAAATGAAGGGCTTGGCTTTGGGGCATTCGGGCGTAACGGTGGCAGTGATAGAAAAATTGATAGAACTGTTTAATCGTGAAATATTTCCGGTGGTGTGGGATACCGGCTCATTAGGCGCTTCGGGCGATTTGGCGCCACTGGCACATTTATGTTTACCACTAATAGGCATGGGCAGCGTGCGCTACAAAGGCGAGTTGAGAAAAACAGCCGATGTGTTTAACGAGCTAAATATTCAGCCTGTAAAATTGCAGGCGAAAGAAGGGCTGGCATTAATTAATGGAACACAGTTTATGAGCGCTTGGGGTTGTTGGAGTATTTTAGAATCGAAGCGCGTGGCAAAACTTGCCGATTTTACGGCAGCTATTTCTATCGATGCTTTTAATTGCCAAACCGACCCGTTTAATGAGTTGATACATAAGGTGCGCCCTCATCACGGGCAACTGGAAAGCGCACGGCAAGTATTACAATTTCTGGCAGGCAGCGAAATTGCCAATGAAGCAAAAAATAATGTGCAAGACCCTTATTCGTTTCGTTGTGTGCCGCAGGTGCATGGCGCTACACGTGGCGTAATTGCGCATGTAGATAATATTTTTGAAACCGAAATTAATTCGGTAACCGACAATCCGCTTATTTTCCCCGAAGAAGATAAAATTCTTTCAGGCGGAAATTTTCATGGCGAGCCACTGGCGTTGGCATTAGATTATTTAGGTATGGGCATGGCCGAACTGGCAAGCATTTCAGAACGAAGAACATTTCAGCTAATATCGGGTAAGCGTGGTTTGCCACCTTTCTTAATAGAAAATTCAGGATTGAATTCAGGCTTAATGATTCCGCAATACACCGCGGCATCAATTGTAAGCATGAACAAGCAACTCGCAACACCCGCTTCGGTAGATACCATTACTTCGAGCGATGGTCAGGAAGACCAT
>CAYSGX010000315.1:0-4101 GCA_964430605.1 uncultured Chitinophagaceae bacterium | reverse complement strand
TTCATGCTCAAATTTGGTTCCATAACTGTTTAAATTTTATGCTGTAAAATTCAGCCTGTTAAAAATTTAAAACAGTGATGTTGGTTATAGCCTTAGATGATTTTTATCACCTGAAATTGGCTTTTTTAAACAATATTTTTCCACACACATTTTATACCCCGCGCAAATAAAGTAGCTTTGAACACATGAGCGGTAAGTTAGATTTTCTGAAAGAATTAAATGATATACAATTAAAAGCGGTAACAGCAGGCGATGGCCCGGTAATGGTAATCGCGGGCCCGGGTTCGGGCAAAACAAGAGTACTTACTTATAAAATCGCTTATCTGCTTTGCCGGGAGCAAAACCCCGCAGATGCCTTTAATATTCTGGCATTAACCTTTACCAACAAGGCTGCCAAAGAAATGCGCGAGCGTATAGTTAAGATTGTAGGCAGCGAAGCGCGCAATCTTTGGATGGGTACTTTTCACTCTATTTTCGCCCGCTTGCTGCGTTTTGAAGCCGAAAAAATAGGCTACCCTTCCAACTTCACTATTTACGATACTGAAGATTCTAAAAGCGTGGTAAAAAGTATCATTAATGAATTAGGGCTGAACGATAAAATCTATAAACCGTCAAACGTTTTTTTCAGAATATCGAATGCCAAAAACTCGCTGATAACGCCCAAGGCTTATATGCTTGATGCTAATTTGGTGAGCGAAGATAATTCATCGGGCCGCCCCCGCTTTGGCGAAATATATGCCATGTATGCCAAGAAATGTTTTATGAGTGGCGCTATGGATTTCGATGATTTACTAATGAAAACTTTTGAGTTGCTGGTAAAACATCCCGATGTGCTGTACAAGTATCAGCATAAGTTTCGCTACATACTGGTCGATGAGTATCAGGATACCAATTATGCCCAGTACATGATTATTAAAAAGCTGGCCGATGTTTTTCAGAATATATGTGTAGTGGGCGATGACGCGCAAAGTATTTATTCTTTCCGTGGTGCCGATATTGCCAATATCCTGAATTTTGAAAAAGATTATCCCGATATGCGGGTGTTTAAGCTGGAACAGAATTACCGTTCTACACAGCATATTGTAAAAGCCGCCAACGAAGTTATTACCAAAAACAAGTTGCAGTTGCCCAAAGAAATCTGGACAGACAATGGCGAGGGCGAAAAAATAAAAGTAGTAAAAACCATTAGCGATAATGATGAAGGCAAATGGGTTGCCGATGCCATTTTTGAAACTAAAATGCGCCATCAGGAACACAACAGCGATTTTGTGATTTTGTATCGCACCAACGCGCAATCGCGCTCGTTTGAAGAAGGCTTGCGCAGGGCAAGTATCCCTTACAGAATATATGGAGGCATCTCTTTCTACCAGCGTAAAGAAGTAAAAGATTTACTGGCTTATTTAAAGCTTACAATAAATCATAACGATGAAGAAGCGTTGCGCAGAATTATCAATTACCCGGCAAGAGGCATTGGAAAATCTACTTTAGATAAAGCTACTGTAATTGCCAGCGAAAAAGGCCTGTCGTTGTGGAATGTAATGGAGCATATTAATCAATTCGATTTCACAGCGAGAGCCACAGGCCCCATCAGCGATTTTGTGATGATGATAAAAAGTTTTGCTACCATGCTGCAACAAAAAAACGCTTTCGATATGGCATCGTTTGTAGCAAAGCAAACCGGCATTTTAGGCGAGTTGTATAACGACAAAACAGTTGAAGGCGTGAATCGCTATGAAAACTTACAGGAATTGCTGAATGGTATAAAAGAGTTTTCGGAAGAAGATGTAATAGAAGATACCGAAGCGATACTGCACGATAAATCGTTGGGCAGCTATTTGCAAAATATTATGTTGCTTACCGATGCCGACAACGACAGCCCCGAAAATGCCGACCATGTGAAATTAATGACTATTCACGCTGCGAAAGGCTTAGAGTTTAATAATGTATTTGTGGTAGGCCTGGAAGAAAATCTTTTCCCTTCTATGATGTCGGTCAACTCGCGCGATGAGCTGGAAGAAGAAAGGCGTTTGTTTTATGTGGCTATTACCCGTGCTAAAAAAAGGCTGAACCTTACTTATGCTATAACCCGCTATCGCTTTGGCAGCATGACTTATAACGAACCCAGCCGTTTTATAGAAGAAATAAGCGAGAATAGTTTGCAATTTATCGGGCATAATGTGCCTGTAAAAGAAGAGCGCAGAAATACTTCAGACAACAACACCATTGTGCCACCCATGCTGCGCAAAATTGCACCACCCGCACCGGCATACACGCCTTCTGCCAATTTCACACCCGATGATGTAAACAGTTTACAAGCAGGCATGGAAATAGAGCATCAGAAATTTGGTATGGGAAAAATTATTGCCGTAGAAGGCACGGGCGATAATAAAATTGCTACCATGTTTTTCAGCGGCATTGGCGAAAAACGCATTATGCTGAAATATGCCAAAGTAAAAATTCTGAACAGGAATGTGATGGGGTAAGAAATTCAAAGTTCAAAAAACGAAATTCAAAATATTTTATAGGCTGAAAAATTTCATGTTTTCAAATGAAATGATTACTTTCAGCAACATGAAATACTACACTTCATTTAGCGCCTTGATATTTCTTTGCTTGTTTTGCTTTGAAATGCAATCACAATCGCGCCCCGAACAAGATTGTGTAGGCGCAATAAGAATATGTGATAATGTAAACTTCACCGTTCCTGTTACTTATAACGGGGGTGGAAACGTAAGAGACATTCCTAATAATACAATTTGCTTAACGAATGAAGAAAACAATTCCGTTTGGTTTTATTTTGATGTAGATAGTGGCGGCATAGTAGTGTTTACTATTAATCCGTTGCAACCTGACGACTATGATTTTGCCGTTTATAACACACACAATTGCAGCGAAATTCATAATGCTGTCACACTTGCTGTAAGATGCAGTTATGCGTCATATATAGGTGCAACGGGTTTGGCAGTAGGCTATACAGATACAACAGCAGGTGTTCCTGATACAGCTTTTCTCGCTCCGCTTGAAGTACAAGCGGGAGAACGATATTATTTGATAGTAGATAATTTCGGTACAGGCGGAGCAGGTTTCTCTTTAGATTTTTCGGGTACTACCGCCAAATTTAAAGTTGACAGCAATGCCAACTTTTCATATTACGATTCGTTTCTTGGATACAGCAGTATTGCACCCGGCAATATTCGCCTTGCCTTTAGTGGTTATTTTGATTGTGAAGCAACTATTGTAGATCCTGATTATTATTCTATTACAGGTCCTTCAAATATTCAAATAGACTCTGTTGCGGTTGATTGCACCACAGGAAATGATAGCCTGATGCTCATAGATATTTTCTATTCAGGAGTTTTTATTGATAATGGCAACTATTCTTTTGTAATTGATGGAGGTGTTTCCCTTTCAAATCTTTGCAATTCCGTAACTTTTGCCAATGGCAATGGTTTTGATTTCACGTCAGATGTAGAAGCAGTAGATATTATAGCTTTCGAACTAGACAGTTTCAATCTCGCAAATGGTAACAAATGCTACAGCTACGATATTTTATTTTCTCCACCATCTTCACAAACGTTTATTTATTCTGAAGATGAATTTATTCTGAATGAAAGTAATAATTATTTATGCTTTACCTCATACGGTACAAAAGAGGTTTGCGCAGTAGCATTCAACAATTTTTCAGCCGACACCATTTGTAAAACCATAAATGTAATATCAAGTATTTCCGAAAAAGATTTACTGAAATTATTTTCAGTGTATCCTAATCCTGCAACCAGCAAAATTTTTGTAGAAACACTGGGCAATGAAAAAATTCAGCAAGTAATGGTTTATGATATTTTGGGTAAAACGGTAAATGCGCCTGTTCAAAAAAGCGAAGCAAACAATTTTATCATCAATACTGAAACGCTTACTTCAGGCTTATACTATATTCATATTCTTACAGAAAAAAATGAAGTGGCAGTGAAGAAAGTAGCGGTGTACAGGCAATAATAAGGCTTTTCTAATTGCTACACTTTTATAAACAAACTCGCATAAACCCCAAAGTTATAAGCCTCAATTCTGTTGCGTTGTGTTACCCGCCATATACAGTCGATACGA
>CAYSGX010000314.1:0-4105 GCA_964430605.1 uncultured Chitinophagaceae bacterium | reverse complement strand
AGACTGCACCCAAATTTATCCCAGCGGGCAATGGAATGACCTACCTTGTAATATTGGCAATTCTGCTTCGGTGATAGAAGTGAATTTATGCCCTCAAACCACAATTACCAATACAGGTCTGATTTGCCAAGGCAATACCGCAAGTCTTACCGCCAGCACTATTTTAGGCTCACAACCTTATACTTACTCATGGTCAGTTCCGGGTACCGGAAATGTTGTGTCAGTTTCTCCAACAGCAAATAGCAGCTACAATACAACTGTTACCGATAGGTATCAGTGCACAGCTACCGCTTCAACTTCGGTAAATGTTTATGATGTAAATATTTCCGCGGGAAATGATAAAGCATATTGCTTTGGCGGCAGCGCTCAATTAGATGGCAGTGGTACTGCAAGATTTGAATGGAATCCTACAACAGATTTAAGCGACCCTAATATTCCTAATCCTGTTGCCGGCCCAAGCGCTACTACACAATATATCATCACGGGCTATGACGATATCGGCAACTCGGTTTTAAATGGCGATTTCAACGGAGGTAATACAGGATTTACAAGCAATTATATTTATTCAACCAATCTGAATCCTGAAGGAAGATACTGGGTAGGACCAAATTCAAATAACGTACATAATGGTTTTGCTTCAGTAACGGGAAGAGGTGGCAGCGGAAACTTTTTAGTGGTAAATGGGTCGGGCACGCCCAATTTAAGTGTTTGGTGTCAAAGCATTTCGGTAGAACCTAATACTGATTATAACTTCTCTGCATGGGTAACATCTGTCGCAAGCGGAAGCCCTGCGATTTTACAGTTTTCTATTAATGGCAACGTATTGGCACAGCCCTTTAATGCCCCTGTAGCAGCCGGACAATGGAATGAGTTTTTCGCAATATGGAATTCAGGCGCAAATACTTCCGCGCAAATATGTATAGTGAACCAAAATACCAGTACGGGTGGAAATGATTTTGGCATTGACGATATTTCTTTCAGCCAGATATGCCAGAAACAAGATACTGTAACGGTAACTGTAAACCCATTGCCACTTGCCGATGCAGGCAATGATGTGGCTATTTGTATTGGCGACACGACTCAGTTGCAGGCATCGGGCGGCACATTATATACCTGGTCGCCAACTTCAAGATTGAGTTGTGTGGCTTGCGATAATCCTCGCGCTAATCCCATTGTTACTACTCAATACAAAGTAAGAGTTACCGATAATAATCTTTGCGTGAGTGAAGATTCTGTAACCATAACTGTAAACCCGTTACCGACTTTAAGCATTTCGGGATTGAACCCGCAATATTGCTTGTTAGATGCTGATGCTTTGCTTTCAGGTACTCCTTCAGGCGGTACATTTAACGGCAACGGTATTAGTGCCAATAATTTTTCGCCAACTAATGCGGGTGTTGGCACTCACACTATTTCTTATGCTTATACCGATGCTAACAGTTGTGAAAACGAAACTTCATTGCAAGCCATAGTTAATGACATGCCTACTGTGAGCTTTGCAGGTACTGATAATACCTTATGTTTAGATGACACTCCTGAAACAATTAATGTTCAGCCTTCAGGAGGAAACCTTAGCGGAACAGGTATTTCGGGTAATGTATTTAACCCGCAAAATACAGGTATTGGAGCTTATTGGGTGTATTACGGTTATACCGATAATAATGGTTGTTCGGTTTTAGATTCCATATTATTTACGGTAAATGAATTACCGCAAGTATTGATAGAAAAAACTGACCCAACCTGCTATGGTTATAATGATGGCGTGGCTTTTGCCATTGCCGGTAATGGATTGTTGCCTTATAATTATTCATGGAGTAATGCCGATGCCGATTCGGTAATCAATAATCTTTCACTGGGAAATTATATTGTAACCGTAACCGATGCTAATGGTTGCACCACAACAGGCAATACATTTATTGTTCAGCCTGCACAATTGGTTGTAGATATTTTTCCTGCAAAAGACAGTATCACCCTTGGCGATACCGTAGCCTATATTATTCAGCATAATGCCGATACGGTTGTAAATTATTTTTGGCAACCCGATATATGGTTGAGTTGCAGCGATTGCGAAAATGCCATTGCCATTCCGCAGGAAAGTATTACTTACACTTTAACCATTATTGATTCTAACACCTGCGAAGCCACTAATTCGGCAAGCATATTTATTAAGCCGAAGAAAGCGTGGTACATTCCTAATATTTTTTCGCCCAATGCTGATGGTATAAATGATGTGTTGTATGCTTACATAAAAGGCATTAAAAAAATGACTTTCAACATTTACAATCGCTGGGGCGAGCGCGTATTTACCGGCACCAACCCATTAATTGGTTGGGATGGTTTTTACAAAGGCAAAGAAGCCGAAGTGGGTGTGTACACTTATAGCATACATGTTATTTATTGGGACAACGAACCCGTGAAAGCAAAGGGTAGTATTACGTTGGTGCGTTAATGTTTTACTGCGGAATGTTATACTGAAAGTAGCTGAGATTCCGAAGGAGACGAAGCGAAGCGTACTTTCAGTTAATACCGAAGGTTCTGAACTTGTTGTTTTCGGAAACAGAGGGTGTCAGAAATGTGTTTATCTTTTGCCACAGGTTAAAACCTATGGCATTTTTTGACCAAAGGAATTATTTTTGTTCAATACAACGGACTAAAGTCCGCAGGGCTTATAAGGGCTTTAGCCCGGTTTTAAAAGAAAAAGTCCTTTGGTCATAATTAGCAATGGGTTTCAACCTATTGTGGTAAAATATTTCATTTCATTATATTGAACCGCAATGTTTTTGTTTGACTGTTTTTTGTTCATGTTTATTTGTTTTAATTGTTAATGGTGTTTTTTATGTTTTTACCACAATAGATTTTACCACAAAGGGCACAAGGGTTTCACAAAGGACACGAAGAATTGTTACCACAAGGTTCATTAAGTTTTTTATAGTGTTCTTTGTGTATGCTTGGTGTTCTTAGTGGTTCTTTTTTTACCACGAAGGGCACAAAGGTTTTCACGAGGGACACAAGGTTTTTGTTTATGCTTTTTATTCCTTCACTATTTTTTTGGTTATTACCCAACCATCGCCTGTAGTAATTTTCAGCAGGTAAATGGCAGGTGGCAGTTCGTTTATGCCTATGGTTAATTGATTTTCTCCTTTCGCCTGCTGTAAGGTTTTGCCTTCAATGCCCTGCACCGTTGCGGTGAAAACGGTGGGTATTGAAAATGTTATGGTTAGCTGTGTGCTGGCGGGGTTGGGATAAACAGTAAAGGCTTGTGCAAATGCCTGTTCGTTTATTCCTGATACTGTAACCTGTTCGGGCTGCGATGTGCCTTTGCAGTTGTTGGAATCAGTAACGGCAACCGTGTATGTGCCGCTTTCGGCAGCAGTAAGTGTTTGGGAGTTTGCCCCTCCAATCGTCTGACCGTTTATGTACCATTGATAAGCAGCGTAAGTACCGGTAGCAAGCTCGTTGCCGTTTGTATATATTTCCGGTTCGGGCAGTGGCGCTCTGGTAACACTTACCGTAGCCTGTGCCTCACAGCCATCGGCAGATACTACATGCACCGTTACGGTATATGTTCCTGCCAACTGATACAGGTACATCACGCTCGCACCCGACCGCTGAGGCGAGCCGTCTCCGAAATCCCATACTACCGAACCTGTCGTAAAGCCCACAGAGACATTTTCAAAATAAACCGAATCATTGACGCATTTGGATTTTTCAATAACAAGAATAGTGGCATCAATGCCCTGCAATACTTCAATGGTTTGGGTGGATTGTGCAGAACAACCGTTGTTGTCAGTGGCGGTGAGCGAAACAATGTAATTTCCCGCGTTGCTGTATAAATGTGTTGCCGCATTTCCTGTTTCTTCGGGCGAATTATCGCCAAAGTTCCATTGACAGGTTACAGCGCTTTGAGCGTTTGCCGAAAAGTGGAGGGTATCGGGTGCACAGAAACGCTGCGGGTTTGCGGTGAACGAGGCATTGGGGCTTGGGGCAACAGCGACTTGTTGTGTAGCAGTGGCCTGACAACCTGATTGCGTGGTGATGTGCAGCGAAACGGTATATGTTCCTTCGCCTGCATAAACATGAACGGGATTCGCGTTGTTATTTACAG
>CAYSGX010000313.1:0-4112 GCA_964430605.1 uncultured Chitinophagaceae bacterium | reverse complement strand
TTATTCCACAACCGCAGGCACCGGGCGCAATTTTATTCGGGTCGAGCGGGCAGCCATCAATACAATCGGGAGTACCATCACTATCACTGTCAATGCTCGTAATAATAATATTCAGCGTATCGAAATCTACACAACCGCCCGCACTGAAAGCCTGCACTACAATGCTCTGTGCCGTAGCAGGATTAAATGTATAAGAAAGATTATTGCTCAATAACGGTGTTCCGTTAGCTAAATACCAGTTGGCATTTACAGCATTGCTTACATTTAATGTAACGGCCTCGCCCGGGCATACAATTTTATCAGCGCCTAAATCAACCACATAAGGTGCGGCATCAACGATGCGCACATCTTCATATCCTGTACAGCCTGTGGCTTGGTCGGTTACTGTTATAGCATAAGTTCCTGCCGAAACATTGGTAATGGTTTGCGTTGTAGCGCCATTAGACCATAAGAAAGTAAACGGCCCTATGCCGCCCGAAATAATCGCGGTAGCGCTGCCATCATTTCCGCCTAAACAAGAAGTACCCGCAGAATCAAAGCCCAATACAAACAATGATCCCGGAAACGGATTAACTGTCGCGTTGATGGAATCGCTGCAACCTGTATTTACATCACTAACCGTAACTCTGAATGTGCCGGGATACAATCCTGTAATCACTGCATTAGTTCCGCCATTATTCCAAGAGTAAGTATAAGTACCGCTTCCGCCTGAAGTAACATCAACCGTAGCTGTGCCATCAGGCCCGCAAACAGAAGGGGTAGTTTGTGTGTTTAAAATCAATAACCCGAAAGGGCAGGTATCAATACAATCGGGAATGCCATCGCCATCGCTATCTACATCGCTTACACCACAACCACATGTGCTGGGCGCGATTTTATTCGGGTCGAGCGGACATAAATCATTACAATCGGCAGTGCCATCGCCATCAGTATCGGCATCACTCACACCACAACCACAAATACCCGGAGCAACTTTATTCGGGTCGTTAGGGCATAAATCATTACAGTTTGCCACACCATCATTATCATTATCAGTATCGGCTATCCCACAACCACATTGGCCGGGCGCAACTTTGTTCGGGTCGTTGGGGCACAAATCATTACAATCAGGAGTGCCGTCATTATCGCTATCTATATCGCTCACGCCACAACCGCAAGTGCCGGGTGCAATTTTATTCGGGTCGTTAGGGCATTGGTCGTTACAGTCAGGCGTGCCATCACCATCGCTATCTATATCGCTCACACCACAACCACATTGTCCGGGCGAAAATTTATCAGGGTCTAACGGGCAGCCGTCATTACAATCAGCACGGCCATCACCGTCACTATCGGTATCGGCTACCCCACAACCGCAAATACCCGCAGCCGTTTTGTTAGGGTCTAACGGGCAGCCATCATTACAGTTGGGTACACCATCATTATCATCATCAGCATCGCTTCTGCCACAACCACAAGCTCCGGGTGCAATTTTATTAGGGTCATTAGGGCACAAATCAGTACAGTTAGGCGTGCCATCACCATCGTTATCAGCATCGCTTACACCACAACCACAAACTCCGGGAGCCGTTTTATTGGCATCATTAGGGCAACCATCATTACAATCTGCCACACCATCGCCATCGCTGTCTATATCGGGGTTACCACAACCGCATTGTCCGGGCGTAATCTTATTCGCATCAAAAGGACAGCCATCTAAACAGTTCAGCACACCATCGTTATCAGTATCAATATCCAGCGTTCCGCAACCACACACGCCCGGTGCTATTTTAGACGCATTGAAAGGGCAACCGTCTATACAATTTGGCACACCATCGCCATCGCTGTCGGTTTCAGGCACTCCACAACCGCAAGCCCCGGGAAATAATTTATTCGGGTCTAAAGGACACTGGTCAAAACAATCGGGTAACAGGTCGCCATCGGTATTAATATCTTCTACGCCACAACCACAAACCCCCGGAACGGTTTTGTTCGGGTCGGTAGGGCAGCCATCAACACAATTGGGCACACCATCGCCATCAAAATCGGCTTCAGAAGCGCCACAACCACAAACACCGGGGTCGGTTTTATTAGGGTCATTAGGGCAGCCGTCAGCACAATTGGGTACACCATCGCTGTCATTATCGCCTGTATCTAAAGTCAATACCGCAGTATCTCTTAAAACCGATAAATCGGGTTGTGTAATAACAACTACCACCGAAATATTTCCCGTAAAAGTGAAGTTATAAGTAAGGCTGTTTCCCTGTAATAAAAAGCCGCTCAGGTTATACCAGTCCACCACATCAACAGGCGTACCCGCGCTCAGTGACATCTGCGCTCCCGAACAAACCGTTTTTGAAGGAGATACCGTTATCAGGTTGCCTGCAAAAGTTTGTTGCACCAGCAATAAAGCGATTAGAAAAACAGAAATACTTTTGGCAAACTGACCAATCGAAAAACTTCTTTTTTCAATACAGTCGCGGTCAATCGGGTTATTCATTACAGGGTTGTGTTGGCGGGCTATCATACCCAAGGTTTTAATTAACTTTCAAAAGAAATAAAATCAAGGCGCTTATTTCTCTAAAACCCTTATTAAATGTGAACATTCAGCCTTTTTATGTTGCTATTTGTAAACACTTAAAACCACCAAATTCCTGTTGCACGGAAGAGTATATAGCATGTGGCTATACGTTAAGGGAATGTAAAGGTTACATTAGGTCAGCTAAACCTTGCCAGACTCTTCAGCCACTTGTCGGGAATTTCATCGCTGCAAGCCTGCTTATAGTCGTTATAAGAGCATGAAATAAGATGCGTTTTCTTCTCTTTCGCATCGTTAATCTCCATCCACCATCTGTCGCTCAGCTTGCTTTTGTAGAAAACCAGTTCGTGCTCAGTATCACTTATATCTACAATAAATTTCAAAAACCCTTCTTCATTTTCGGCAGGGTTATCGTTCTTACGCGCATAAAAACCATCGGTGAAATACCAAATCATTTGTGCCATTAACTGTGCCGTTTGGTAGCGGTAATCATAAGCCGGATTATATTGATATATACCCAAAGAAGTAAGCCTGTTGCTCAGCCCTGCGAAGCGCATAATCTGGCAAGCCTCTTCTGCATACAATCCATTTGGCGCGGCATTTAAAACACCCTGCGCATCTGAACTTCTTATAGCCTGCATATCGAAACTTAAAAAATCGGCATCGCGCAAAACAGGCTCCATATCTTCCATTTTTTTACGCAAAACACCCAGCCTGTATGAATCGAAATTTAAACGCTCTAAAGTAGCCACCGCATCATCGTGTACATAATATGCCTGATGGCCGATAATGCTGAAATTGAAAAGATAGTTAGGCGCGTGAGTAAAAATTTTCATCAGAAAATTTTCATCATAAATAGTATCTTCTACGTTAAACAAATCTATCTTTTCATCCGCCACCACAAAATGTATGGGCTTTCGCAAGTCTTCATAAGCCAAATACTGCGCATAGGTAAGGTCATGTGAACCACCAATTATTACAGGCAATATTTTGCTCTTTATCAAATCGTTCAGCACATATTTCAGGGCTATATAGGTATCCTGAACCGTAGCTCCTTTTTCAATATTCCCTAAATCGATAATTTTAAAATCACCCGCGTTTTTTATGAGCTTATACAACTCCTGCCTCACTACATCAGGCGCTTCTTCACAACCAATATTATCGTGGCTGTTACGGGTTTCCTTAACGCCCAGAATGACAATATCATACCCTTCGTAATCAATATTTTTATTGTAGAAAGTAACATGCCTGCCCCAGGTTGCCGGCTTATTAGATGCATAAACGGCTACTTCTTCTTCACTAAGCGGAACAATAAATTCTTCTACCATTACTGTTTATTTATGAAATAATATCGAAAGGCAACATATCAATGAAGCAATGCCCATTGCCCGTTTCCTATGGGTATAAAACTACATAATGGCTCCCCCCGTATGAATTCACTTTTCAACAAAATGAATGCCTGTGGTGTATGATAGAAAAGATTTTTAGTTAACCTGAAATTTAAGTTTGATTGATCATTATGACAAACTCTCATCAAGAGCATTACTTTTACTGAAAACGAATATCTTCGGAATCAAGAGATACTTCCCGTCATCAA
>CAYSGX010000312.1:0-4114 GCA_964430605.1 uncultured Chitinophagaceae bacterium | reverse complement strand
AAGAAATTGAAAACAGTGATGAAAACGACAACAGACTTGAAATAGGTATTCGCAAATTTATTGAGTTTTTGAAAGCCGATTGCCAAGACCCTGCAATGGACAAAGCTTACCACGGTAATGGCAAAAAGTTAGAAATACGAGCATACCCATCAAAAAACATTCACGCCAAAGTTTATATTGGAAAGTTCAAACCCGAAGACCGTGATTATGGATTTGTAATTACGGGTTCGAGTAACTTTTCTGAATCGGGTTTTGTTGCCAATAGAGAATTTAATGTAGAGCTCAGACAAAAAAGAGATGTTGAATTTGCTGAACTTCAATTTAACAATCTATGGAAAGAATCCGTTGATATTTCAGACGATTTTATCGATACTATTCAAAACAAAACTTGGTTGAATGACCAAATCTTGCCTTACGAATTGTATCTTAAATTAATATATGAATACTTAGAAGAAGATATAAATTTGGCTGACGAGTTTGAGCCTTTCCTTCCTGAAGGGTTTATGAAACTCAAATACCAAAATCAGGCTGCTATTCAAGCAAAGAAAATTTTAGAAACATATAATGGTGTTTTTTTGGCAGATGTGGTTGGTTTGGGTAAAACCTTCATTACCGCCTTGCTTTTACAGCAGCTACAAGGCAGAACTTTAGTTATTTGTCCACCTGTGTTAAAAGATTATTGGAAAGATTCACTGTTTGAATTTGGTATTCGAAGTTTTGAGGTGGAGTCACTTGGCAAACTGGAACACATTATTAAAAAAGGTCTAGAGAGATACGATTATATCGTAGTGGATGAAGCACATCGCTTTAGAAATGAGAATACACAATCTTATGCCAACTTGTTAGACATTTGCCGTGGCAAGAAAGTGATTTTAGTAACGGCAACTCCCTTGAACAATACCGTTGACGATATTTTTGCTCAATTGAAATTATTTCAAGCACCCAAAAGTTCAACTATTCCGGGAATACCTAATCTCGAAAAATACTTTGCGGGTTTTAGAACAAAATTATCCAAGCTTGAAAAAAATGACCCTGATTACAAGAAGCTAATCAAAGAAGTTTCTGACGATATTCGGAACAGTATTCTTCGTTACGTGATGGTTCGTAGAACTCGCAAAGATGTAATGACTTACTTTAAACAGGATATGAAAATGCAGGAACTCACTTTCCCTGATTTAGACAATCCGCTAAAAATTGTTTATGAGTATGAAGGCGAATTAGAAGAAACTTTTATTGAAACCATTAAAAAGTTGGCAGAGTTTACCTATGCTCGATACACGCCTTTGCTCTATTATATCGGAAACAAAACACTAAGTGAGTTTGAAAAACAACAGCAAAGAAACGTTGGTGGCTTTATGAAAGGAATTTTGGTGAAGCGTTTGGAAAGTAGTTTCCACGCATTTCGCCAAAGTGTAAACCGTTTCATTATCTCTTATGAAAAATTCATTGAGATGTATCATGGGGGCACAGTTTACATCAGCAAAAAGGTAGATGTTTATGACCTTATCGAAAGCGATAACATTGAAAAACTGGAAGCATTTGTAGAAGACGAAAAAGCACATAAATACGATTCAAAGGATTTCAAAAAAGAGTTTATTAATAAACTGGAATTTGACTTGGAGATTTTGCGCGAGGTAAAGAAACTTTGGGCTAAAGTATACGATGACCCTAAGTTGGAACAATTTATTCACGACTTAAAAAGCATTCCTGCTCTAAAGAAAAATAAGCTGGTCATTTTCACCGAATCTAAGGAAACAGGCGACTATTTGTATGAAGCACTTCTGGATGTGTTTCCCGGAAAAGTAATGTTCTATTCAAGTACTGGAGGAAGACACACCGATAAAAAGTTAAACTCAAACCACACAGTTTCGAGAGATATTATTACTTCTAATTTCGACCCCAAGCATAAAGAGAAAAGAGATGATGTAAAAATCCTTATTGCTACAGATGTATTGGCAGAGGGTATAAACTTGCACCGTTCCAATGTACTTATCAATTATGATTTGCCTTGGAACCCAACTCGTGTGTTGCAAAGAGCAGGTCGTGTCAACCGATTGGGAAGTACCTTTCCTAAAGTGCATATTTTCAACTTCTTCCCTACTACACAATCCGATGAACATCTTGGACTTGAGGTGAACATCACCAATAAAATTCAAATGTTTCATGACATTTTAGGGGAAGATGCCAAATACCTGAGTGATGGCGAAGAATTCGGTAGTCAGGAATTATTCAACACCTTGAACAGCAAAACTGCCTATACAGGCGAAGATGGCGAAGGTGATTCTGAATTGAAGTATTTGGAATTGATGCGAAAAATCAGAGACGAACAACCCGACTTTTTTGAGAAAATTAAAAACCTACCGAAAAAAGCTCGTTCAGGTTTCAAAAAAGAAAAACTAAATGCCGACCAATTGGTTACTTTTTTCCGAATCGGAAAACTCAAAAAGTTCTATATCAATGAAAGTGGCAAATCAAGCGAGATTACCTTTTTTGATGCAGTGAAGGAATTGGAATGTAAGCCCGATACCAAACGTGCTAACATTCCTAATGAGTATTACCATTTATTACAAACCAACAAAACACGCTTTGAACTAGACACAACTGTTGGAGATGAAGAAACCAAAGGTAGCGGTGGGCGTTCCAATGCCAAATACATTGAAAATCGCCTAAAAGACAAATCTTTTAAAAACTTCAAGGGCTTTACCGATTATAATGATGAATTCATCAATGGCGTGAAAGAAATGTTGGCACAAGGCACTATTGCCAAGAAAACAGCGCAGTTGATAAAAAACGAATTGGAAAAAACCACCGACCCACTTCAAGTGCTGCATATATTGGAAAAAAACATCCGATTTTTGGCAATTGAAGGAGCAAAAAATGCCAAAAAGTTTCAAAAACGTGAAGTCATCCTTTCAGGATACATAACCAAGTAATATGGACAAAAAACAAGCTCAAATACTTATTGAAGAAACATTCAATGAATCCTTTAATGAGGAGAAGTTTACGGTTTTTGCTAAAAACCTGTTGAATGATTTAGAGCCAAAAAACAATTTTTATGCAGGCAATCTTATTTGGGACGACTATAAAGAGCATATCAATACCTACAAACGCATTGGCAAATACATTGACCCCGAAGGCGAAGCGTTGGACGTGCTGATTGTAGAAGTAAAGAGCGTATCCAAACTGGAACGTGCAAGAACCGTACTTCGAAATTTTGTCATCAAGCACCTAAGTAAGTTTGAAAAAGATTATGCCTTGGTGGCTTTTTACAGCAAGGAAGATGAAGGTAACGACTGGCGTTTTTCATTCATCAAGTTAGAATACCGTTCTGAACTGGACGAAGAAAAAGGCAAGGTAAAAACCAAAAAAGAATTTACCCCTGCCAAGCGATACTCGTTTTTGGTGGGTAAGTACGAAAAAGCCTATACCGCCAAAAACCAGTTGTTGCCTTTGTTGCAAAACATTGCTAACAACCCCACCATTGAAGAATTAGAGGCCGCCTTTAGCATTGAAAAAGTTACAGATGAATTCTTTAGTCAGTACAAAGACTTGTACATTAAACTTTATGAGCATTTTGAAAATGACAGCCACGTAAAAGCTGCCATTGATAAGGCAGAAATAGACAATACCCGATTTACAAAAAAATTATTGGGGCAAATTGTGTTCCTGTACTTTTTGCAGAAAAAAGGCTGGCTCGGTGTAACCAAAAACGAACGTTGGGGAACGGGCAAAAAACGATTTGTGCAAGAACTAAACGAACAAGCTCAAGCTGAAGGCGTGAACTTCTTCAAAGACAAATTGCAATACCTGTTTTATGAAGCACTTGCCAAAGAGCGTGACAATGTAAACTCGTATTACGAGCGTTTCCAATGTCGTATTCCTTTCCTGAATGGTGGATTGTTTGAAGCCGATTACGACTGGCGAAATGCCAACATTACCATTCCCGAAACGCTTTTCCGCAATGAAGAGAAAAACAAATCGGGCGATATAGGAACAGGTGTTTTGGATGTTTTCGACCGCTACAACTTTACCATCAAAGAAGATGAACCGCTAGATAAGGAAGTAGCCGTTGACCCTGAAATGTTGGGGAAAGTATTTGAAAATATGCTCGACA
>CAYSGX010000311.1:0-4119 GCA_964430605.1 uncultured Chitinophagaceae bacterium | reverse complement strand
TTAGAACTGGCACGCTATTTTGCTGCCAGTTCTAAAACGCCTGCCACTCCCGAAGCATTATCATCGGCACCATTATGTATTTGATTCTTCACTTTTTTATCTAAAGAAGACTGATGATTATGCTTGCCTAAATGATCGTAATGCGCACCAATAACCACCGTGTTTTCAGCATTATTATCGATATAACCTATTACATTATTAGCAGTAACTTTTTTTCCTTTACCGCTATTGCCATGTGGATTATTAGTACGTTTATAAGTAAAGGGCTGCAAATAGCCTGAAGAACCTTTTGGGGCAATACCAATTATTTCAAACTGCTGAATGATGTATTCGTAAGCCAGTTTCTCACCTTTTGTTCCGGGAGCCCTGCCTTCTAATTTATCTGATGCTAAATAGACAATATGTTGTTGCAATTTTTCTTTAGAAATTTCTTGAGCAAAAACAAAAACATGAAAAACAATAAACGAAGTGATTACCAAAAGTTTTTTCATGGTAGGTAAGAAAAGAGTTTAGAGAGAAATTATTACGAAAGATTTTCAATATAAAGAGTATTGAAAAATAAAAAAGTGCCCAAAGCGGGAATCGAACCCGCACGATATTGCTATCACTGGTGTTTGAGACCAGCGCGTCTACCAGTTCCGCCATCTGGGCATTTCAAAAGAACAGGAGTGCAAATGTAGGGCAATGTTACAGATAATGCAAACCCATTCTAATTCTCTTTTATGGAGCGAATAGGCGGTGCACCGGGCAGGCGGCTTGCCATTTGGTCGCTCAACTGAGGAAAGTTGGTTTTCATGATATTCATTATATCATTACTGTTCGATGGAAAATCGGCTTGGGTAATGCCGCCCGCCAATTGTTTTCCGTTTTTATCAAACAACGAGTAATGAATCATTAACTCGCGCTGAAAAGTATTGGTGCTCCTGTCTAAACAATGCTGATAGTTGGTTTCTAAATTGAACTGATTACAAAACAAGAATAAATCAACACCATATTTCTCCGATAAATAATTGAATAATTCTTTATTCTGAATCCTCACATTGATATACTTTTTAGGCATTTTTAAATCTTGCTGCTTCACATTATTTTGTGCTTTGCTGTCTTGCGACTTTTGAAAAAAGCCCGGCTTTTTTGTTGCTTCTTCTTTCTTAGATAAATCTTCTAAAGTGGGCATAGGCTCATCGCCAAAATAAGAGATAGACTTATAAATTAAAGCCAAATCGTTAAGCGCGTTGCCAGATGAATCGCTTAGCAGATTAGTAGTTTTATACTGGCTCATAATGCGGGCGTTCAGATTAATATTTAAGCCATAGCGAAATAAAGTCCTTACTTCTTTTATATTCTTCTTATTATACTTTGCCAGCATTTCATCTGAATCGGAAAAATACATATCGGGGTCGAAAGGAATAATCATTACCGAATGATTTTCTTGCGCGAAACCTTTAGCAAAAAAAAATACTGCCAAAAAAATAATGAGGAACTTTTTCATGTGGGAAATTTGAAACATTTAAGAGTTGAACAAAAATTAGAAATCCTCTTTACCAAAACAAGTGCCAAAATCTACATTCAGTATTGTGAATGAACAGTATTTAGCGCACCTTGCTTAGTGAGCAGTTGTAAAGAATAAAAAGCCCTGATTATTTTTCAATTGGCATTTTCCAGATACTGCCCCAAAGGCTTTGTCCACCATCTACATAGTAAGTTTGCCCTGTAATGTAAGCTGCCATAGGCGAGGCTAAGAAAACAACCAGGTAGGCTACTTCATCTACCGTGCCCATGCGCCCCATCGGAATACTGCCGTCAATATCTTTTTTGAATTCATTGGGATATTGGTCTAAACCGCTCGACATAATAATGCCCGGAGCTACCGCATTAATTCTAAAATTATGTTGCACCCATTCTATGGCAAGCGATTTAGTCATATTATCTACACCTGCACGGGCGGCTCCGGTGTGGGCCATGCCCGGAAAGCCTCTGTAAATCTGTGCAATAATATTTACCACATTGCCCGTTTTATTCGGAATAAAAAAGGCGTTGGCAAAAGCTTGTGTCATGTAAAACGTGCCGTTCAGGTTGGTATTGATAACGGCATTCCAGCCATTCTGAGAAATATTTTCGGCCATTGACGGGAACTGGCCGCCACCATTATTAATAAGTATATCAATATTTTCTCCACTCGATTTAATGGTGTTGATTACTGCCTGAATAGATTCAGTATTGCGAATATCGAGTTCAAAAAAATCGCACTTCCCATATTGTTGCAACTCGGGCAAAGCCAGTTCTAAACGTTCTTTTTTTCTGGAAGCGATATATACTTTTGCGCCCAACTGCAAAAACTGTTTGGCAATAGCAAAGCCAATACCACTGCCGCCACCGGTTACAAAAATTACTTTATCCTGAAATAAATTGGCTTGAAACATTGAATAGGTGCTTTGATTAGAGATTCAAAAATAATTTTTTTATTGAGATTACAATACGGGAAGGCTATGGATATTGCACTTGTATCGCATTTCGTTCATCATACCTTTAGTTCTGCCAACATATTCAATTTTCACACGGCTTTGCCCATCGTAGTTGAAAAGCTGAATCACTGTCCGGTCTTCTGAAAGTTTAAAGCCTAAACGCTTGCCGGTAGTATCGTTATCATACTCTACCTTTTTTAAATCTAAAACCGTGTCTTGCAGAAATATTTGATGAAAGGGCTGAAAATCTTGCGCTTTGGCGTAAGTTCCCATTGTAAAAAAACAAACTGCTGAAAGAATCGATAATCTCATAGGCTGAATTTACGAAAAAAAGAACGAGTAACGGTTTCCATCAGAAGGGTTTGAACTTCCAAACGAAGTGGTTCTTTGCTGCTATGGTGAAAAGATGTGTAGAGAATGGAACGCTGATGGTTATGATGGGTTATGATTTTTTGGGCTATAGGTTTTTGCTACAAAGGCACAAAGACGCTAAGTTTTTGGGATTGAAAGAAACTATGATGCGGGAAGATTGGGAATAACAGAGATTAGAAATGCCCTTTGTCTGTAATTCGACATGCCCTACGGAACATTTAAACAGCGAGGGGTAGTGGCGGTTTTCGGAGAACGTTTCATCAAACTTATTAATAAAGCACTAAGCAATGCTTTACCTCTTTCCCCGCCATAAGTTATATGCGCTGTTACCTGCTGGCATTTTTACTTTCTATTTTCAAAGCTTGGAGAAATTCACTTTTTGATTTTAAATCAAGTTTTATATTCTTAACTTCCAAACTCATTTCTAATTCAGTGTCCATTTGATATTCGGAATAATAGTTCTTTGAAATGAGATATAACATTTTTCCATTTCCATTTCCTGTGGCATTAATGATGTATTGGTCAAAAGATGATGTTATTGTATAAACTTGAGATACATCAAGGCTAGCAGTATCGTTTTTTATTGAAGTTAGTTTGTAAACAGTTGTAACGGTCATATCAACGTTAACGTCTGCAATTGGAATTGATACTGGTGAATCTTGAGTAAAGGAATCGCCAACTTTCAACCTTTTATTTGGAAGTGAAAACTGTTCAAAGGTGCTTTGAAGTCCATTTAACAGTATGGTCTTAGATTCATCGTCCATATTTTCCGATGCAACAGAGTCAAGTGTTGGCATACTTTTATTAGGGAGACAATATCCGTAGATCATTGTTCCATCAGGAATATCTTCATTTGATGTTTTTACAAATTCCATTGTCATAGGAATTCTATTGTTAGTCATTTTTTTGGTGATGATAACAGATTCCATAATGGAGTGATCGTTTGTAATAGTGGGGTTTTGAACACCTTTTTCTTTTAAATTAAGAAGGAATTTCTCTGATCCTGAATATTTTATTTCATTCGATGATGTCTGCTCAATGTTTTGATAATAAACGGTTTCTGGAGTGTATCGGATATTAAATTCGATTTCGTCCTCTGTCTGACTATTGCACGAAAATTGTGTCAGTGTCAATAGAATTAAAATTATTTTTCTCATTTAGTTAATTGTTTCTTTTGCTTGCAGGTAACGTTTCTCAGCTACCCGAAGGTGGCGTTTTGAAACAAATCAATTTCAATATACTATAATTTTTATTAGTTGTAAAAAACTTTAATGAACCACAAAAC
>CAYSGX010000310.1:0-4156 GCA_964430605.1 uncultured Chitinophagaceae bacterium | reverse complement strand
TGTTTGATGCACACAAAGACGAACTCACAATCATAAAACCTATCATTGAACACTGCATGAAAACCGCCCTCGAACTTTCCGTGCCGATTAAGGTGGAAATGGGTGTTGGCGGGGATTGGTTGGAGGCGCATTGAGTTATAATGGAATTACATTAGAAGTAAGAATAAAAGGAAATAATAAAGATGTGAAGTTTTTGAGGAGTTGATGAAAATTTGCAACTTCATATGAAATAAATGATAGTAAAACTATTATGAATTTTCTGCACTATTTTAAAATCACCAAATTAGTCTTTACTTTATTTTTCATTATTCAATTCCATGGTCTTTATTGTCAAACGAATACTACGGAAACAGATAGCACAAAATACGGTTATGGAAAATGGGGATTAGGTTTTGACTTTGGCCCCTGCTCAGGATTTTATTTTTTATACGGAACTCCAAAAAATAAAATAAAATGTGAGTGCATAGTGAATATTGGGTTAATATTTTCTTATAAGAAGATGCATTATGCGTTTAGATATATGCCGACAGAAGGAACCCTTCAAAAATCCTTGGACTATGGGCAAAAGTGGGAAAAAGGCAATCGTTTTCAATCATCAAATTTTGAATTAGCAATTGGTTATGAACTCTTGAATAAAAAAGTCTTCAATATTATTCCAATTGGAAGTGTGGGGTTGTTATCTTTCAAAACAAGATCTGCTGATAATAAAAAACTATTGGCATCTACTAAATACCATTTCTCTTGGTCAGTTGGAACAGCGTTTGATTTTAAATTGAGAACTCCTGCTTTGAAAAAAAATAAAGCAAAATATAGCCCTGAATCATTAAAGTATAATGTCAGTTATTGGTATTTGCGAGTATTAACAGGTATTTATCCTACTTATTTTCAAAACCCTTTTGATATGAATGGAGGACTATACTATTTCAGTATAAGTATTGGGGGGCACATGAAGCCCGCTAAAGTAAAAAAATAAACCCTGTTTGATTTACAAATTACAACGTCCCCAGCGTTCCATTCTGCATAACCCCCAATCTGGTCGGAGCCTCCGCTCCGACCCACACTAAACTTCAGAAACCCTATCATGAGATTTTCCAATCCTCACACCTCTTTAGAAGTGCTCGATTAATCAAACATCTTATATTCCCAAACCGCAGTTACGTAATAATCATTGTCTTCAATCCACCCGTTATTAATTACAATGGCAAGGCGCAGGGCATTGCCTTTTGAAAAATTCCAATTGGAAGGAGCCACAAATTCATAAAACTGTCCGTTATCAATACTCGCATAAGCGCTTCCGGAAAACGTTGGCGATGGGTTGGTATTGCTTGGTTGCGCCACACTTAATCCGAAAGTGAAATTTTGCAGGTCGTTGCCGTTGTTTGAGCTTGGGTCGGCAATGCGGATAATCACTTTGACAAGCCTGCCATCGTAAGGGGCAACCCATGATTGCTCGTAATTTACAATTCCGTTTATTTGATCATCGCCACCATCGCCACCCGGGCAGGGCAGCCATATACGGTGATTTCCTTGCCCGCTCCACGAAGGAATATTAAAAGTATGGTGTGTAATATGCCGCATAAAACCATATACCGTTCCCTGCACTTCAAGTTTTGCGTTAGGCGAGCTGGTTCCAATTCCAATATTTCCGCCATTATTGTAAATATTATTGCTGTTCACAACCCATTGCGTGCCGTCCCAAAAAGTAGTGTTGCCTGCTGCTGTTCCATTGGGCAACATGCCGTTAACGCCCGGCAATCCCTGTGGCCCTGCAGGGCCTTGTGGCCCAATAGCACGCACCCAAACAGTTCCATCGAAATACCAAAAATCGGCAGTATCGGTATCATACACCAACAGTCCCGTTGCAGGATTCGCAATGCTTGTCCGTTGAACAGTTGTAACGCGCGGAATTAATATTCCTTTATCATTTGTATTCAGTTCAAGAATGGCGCTTGGGTCGGGAGATAGTGTTCCAATCCCCACATTATTCTGCGCAAATAATAAAGAAGCCGTCAGGAATATCAGCGCGTTAAGCAACAGTATGTTTTTCATTTTTTTTGATTTTCAGCGTTCAATTTAAAATTAATTTTGCAATATTTAGTAAACTGAAGTTTTGAGATTCCTTCTGTAGCTCCTAATTTCCTCTGCATTTTAAACATTCTTAAGGGTGGCTCTAAAATTTGATTATTTCACACAAAGGCGCAAGGACGCGAAGAAAATTCAAATTGATTTTCAATGCTTAGTGTCTTGGCGTGAAACGTGAGTATTTTGAATTTTTAGAACTGTTCTTAAATCAAAACCTCAACTGCACACTCACGGGGCAATGGTCGCTATGCACAATGTTTTGATGAATTTCCGCATTCACTAAATTTTCTTTCAGCGCTTCGCTGGCGGTGATGTAATCTATGCGCCAACCTTTATTATTGGCGCGTGCTCCTGCACGAAAAGTCCACCAAGAGTATTCGTGAGGGTTGTTGTTGAAATGCCTGAATGTATCTATCATGCCTGTATTAAAATAGGCATCCATCCACGCACGCTCTTCAGGCAAAAAACCCGATGAATTTTTGTTGCCCGAAGGGTTATGAATATCAATTGGCTTGTGGCAAATATTAAAATCACCACAGATAATCAGTTTATCATGTTGTTTTTTCCATTGCTGCAACAAGCTAAAATAATCTTCTAAAAATTGCATTTTGAATGCCTGCCTTTCTTCGCCCGAGCTGCCCGAAGGGAAATAAGTATTTACCAAAGAAAATTTCTCGAAATCTAATTTCAGCACACGCCCTTCACAATCATAAGCGCCAATGCCACAGCCTTCAGTTATTTGTAGCGGCTTTATTTTGCTAAACACTGCCACGCCACTGTAGCCTTTCTTTTGTGCACTGTGCCAATACTGGTGATAACCCAAATGCTCTAAAATGGCAGTATCTACCTGTTCGGGTTGTGCCTTGGTTTCCTGTATGCAAATTATATCGGGATTTTGTTTTTCAAGCCATAAAGTGAAACCTTTATTCATGGCGCTACGTATGCCATTGAGATTATAGGTGATAATGGAGCATTTTTCCATAGGGTTTCTATCGTATTTTTAGAATGGTGAGCGGGCAAAGCTAAATATTTCAGCAAAACGCAGTAAATTTCTTTATAAAATTAAACCATCAATAACCCAATATGAAGCGCGTGTTAAAATTTGCCTTCGCCTGTAGTGCCATCATCATAATGGTGTTGGTGCTGTTTGTTGCTGAAGCCAAAGCGCAATTTATTATCAAGGGCAAAATTACCGATGCCATTTCAGAAGAGCCTATTCCCTTTGCTAATATTTACATGAAAAGCCTCAATGTGGGCACCGCTTCTGATATTGACGGCAACTACAAACTTGTTTCGTCTTATCTCAGCGATACCATATATGTATCATACATTGGCTACTTGCCCTTCGGAAAAAAACTAAATGAACAAAAAGAACAAACCATCAATTTTAAACTTGAAAGAAGCGATATAAGCCTGCAGGAAATTGTGATTTTACCGGGCGAAAACCCGGCACATTTAATTCTGCGGAAGATTATTGAAAACAAAGAGCAGAACAGAAGAAACTCGCTGAAAAATTATCAATACGAAACCTACAGCAAGGTAGAATTAGACCTTTTCGATTTAAAAGAAAAATTTACCGGGCGAAAAGCGTTTGAGCCGTTTAAATTTATTTTTGATTATGTAGATAGCACCAGTGAAGACAAGCCCTACCTGCCTGTTTTTATTTCTGAAAGTTTGAGCGATATATATTTTTCGCAAGAGCCGAAAGTGAGAAAAGAAATTGTGAAAGCCACTAAAATGAGTGGTGTAAAAAACGAAAGTTTTTCTCAGTTTCTCAACTCAATGCAACAAGAAATAGACCTGTATAACAACTGGCCTGTTTTGTTAGGCAGAAGCTTTGTTAGCCCTATTTCAGACAATGGCTTGTTGTATTACAAATATTATCTTATGGATAGTGCCGATATCGATGGGCATTGGTGTTACAAGCTGAATTTTGTTCCGAAGAGTAAAAACTCTCTAACCTTTACGGGCGAAATGTGGGTTGCCGATTCATTTTATGCCATTAAGAGTATCAGCATGGAAGCGGCCGCGCATGTGAATCTGAATTTTGTTGAAAAACTTTCGGTACAACAGC
>CAYSGX010000309.1:0-4167 GCA_964430605.1 uncultured Chitinophagaceae bacterium | reverse complement strand
CTAAAGCTAAAATAGTCTGCAAAGCTTTATGTTCCGAATTTATCTTTAACCCTTCTTTAGCTGTAGCTATTGCAGCGTTATAGTTATTGTCTTTATACAATTCTGTTTCAACTTTTATAAATAGGGTTTGAAAATCGTTATTCTGAAAAATAGTATGCGCTTGTGCAACGGTATTGATTCCGAAGAAAACAAAAAACATTGCTGAAACAGGGTGCTGAAAAATAAATTTCATAACTTTTTTTTCAGTAAGATAGAAAAAATATTTCAAGCTGAAACAGTTTGCTGATAAGGCTTTCAGTATTTTTTTAAAAGGATAAGCCGCAAACGGTAAAAGATTCCGGTAAAAAAACACTTGACAAATTTGTCAGCATATATTACTTTACACTCATTACCATTTGCGGCTGTCCTACTCTACTCAAACTCATATACGATGGCTCGCTGAAAAAGTTTCAGTGGCCATCGTACAAAAAACAACCGCTATGAATAAATTTTTAACAGCAACAATTGCATTAGTTTATCTGGGACTAGTAAGTTTCACTGTTTTTGAAACAAAAATTGGTGAGAAAAATGCTTATGAAGAAGCATATTCTGCCATTGCGTTTGAAGATGGTTATCTGGTTTCAGGCTCATACAACACTTCGGGTGGAGCTGCCAACTGGAAAAGCTATCTGGTATTTGTAAATCACGATGGCGACACTGTATGGAGCAAAAAAGATTTACAGGTAAATGGCTTTGCCCGTAAAACCAACGATGGCAATATTATTTTCATCGGAGGCAATACTGCCGGATTGATGTATGATTCTATAAAAATCAGTAAAGCTGATATACTGGATAATACATTATGGTCGCAATCATTTTCACTTTCAAATTGCAGAAGCACTGTTACCGATATTGCCGAAACCAGCGATGGATTTGTAATAAGCGGCTATTATATTTCGGGCGCTTGCAATAACCCTTCTTACGATGCTTTTGTAATGAAACTGGATGCTACAGGCAATGAAGTGTGGAGAGAAATTTACAGCGGCCAATTCGATGAACAGTTTCACAGCATTAAAATATTACCCAACGGCAATATTGCTGCCTTTGGCTGGTCAAACACTGCCGCTACAAACAATCTTGCCGACTACCTGTTGGCAATATACAGCAGCAAAGGAGTTTTAATTAATGAGCGCTTATATGGTGATGACAACAGAAACTACGGCTATGGTATTGAGGTGCTGAACGATGGCAGCATGATATTAAATGGCTATGGCGAAAAAATGGAAGTAATGCGTGTGGGTGCCAATTTAGAGCCTTTGTGGACTAAATCTTTTGAAAACAGTTGTGGCACCACTTATTTCAAAGTAAAGAAAACTAATGATGGCGGCTTAGCTATCACCGGAACCGAAAATATTAATAACGAGTGTGTATCGGTTTTCTATAAAATTAAAACCGATGGGGAAATACTTTGGAAAAAATCTTTCAGCGGTATGATTCGCGAATTTACCGAAACCACCGATGGAAAATTTGTAATGGCCGGCTTTGCCGATTACCTGCCCAACATGTATATCGTGAAATTTGACAGCACACAAATTCAACAATCAAACACAGTAATAGACAGGTTTACAGATAAGCCACTTGAATTACATGGAGATATAGATGTGAGCGCCTTTTTAGAAGAAATGGGTATTACCACTAAAGTAGATGAAGTAGCACTGGAGCAAAGATTTCCAGGCGTGAAATTATTCCCTAACCCTGCAACCGAACATCTAAGCATAGAATTTTTCAATCCCGATGCAAAAGCATTTCAACTGGAAGTATATGACTTTGGCGGCTCACTGGTAATGCAGCAAAAAAACATCACACAGTCATCAATTCAAATTCAAAAAGGTTGGTTAAGCAGCGGGGTTTACACCTACAAATTAACAGGAGCAGGAAATACCCACTGCGGAAAATTCATTTTCAAATAATAAATAAAGAAGCTTGCGGTGATTTGATGATGATTAGCAGTAATCACTCATCAGAACGGTCGGGATAATTCCTGACCGTTTTTGTTTTTTCCTGACGTAGGTTTGCAACTCATCGGCTTCGCATTCTCTGTGTAGTTTAATTCTTGGTATTGCTGTATGCCTGCTTTGGTTTTTCCTTTTTTAATACATGCACTTGCGCAATGATGACACTTCATTTTTTCCTGATTTTTCAAAAAATCACTTTTTGAAACACTACCAAGGTCATGCCCCCGGGATATTCCCCAAAGAACTAATTAATCTTTATTGGCACGCCAATTTTACCTTTATCTCTTATCTCATAGTAAAACTTCAATAACAGCCTTAAACTTTCAGGATCTGGATCTACCTGTTTAAGAAAGCTATTATATGTGTCATAATTATCTACAAAAACAAATGAGGTTTTCTCTGTTCTACGATCAGTTAGATAAATTTTAAATCGAATAGTATTACCCGCCTTCAATATATCAAGCGGTATTCTACCACCATCATCAACAAAATAAGAAGCATCAATCCTTTTTATATATTCATATGTAGCAAAATTCAATGTATCATTGTTTAAAACAACACTTTTTTTATATTTTTTTTTGTCTTGCCTTTAAACATATATGGCAAGTAAGTTACAATATCTTCATTTAAATTATTTTTTTTCTTACACTTAATCTTGATGATGTTGTTATTCTTAAAGCTAACCTTGTAAGTTGCTGAGATAGTATCATTTTCAAAATGAAAAACAGACTGCGCACTTAAAGAATGCATAGTAATACATAACATGTATATTGATATTATTTGTTTAAGTTCCTTCAGCTTTTTCCTTTGTTTTTGGTATTAATTACAATTAATAAACACCGGCCCTACAGAAATTTCATTACTGAAATTACCCGCTTTATCTCTGATACGTAATTTGAAAGTCAAAGAATCCCGGGGATAATCAGGTAAAGGCACGCAACCACCCTGCCCACCCACTCTGTCAAAACAACATACCGGCCCCACCGAAATAATCATTTCTCCCGAAATAGCATTAGTGCTGCCCTTAGCCGGAATATCGGGAATAATAGCGCCTGAAGCCAATATGCAGCCCGTCCTGTCATCGACAGCGAAAAGATTAAAGAGGCTGTTATTAAAGCAACTGGTATCTACCGTTTCGGGCAAGCAGGGATTTGAACATGCTGCCGGATTGCTTATATCATTACCTAAATCACCATCGCCATCTTCAAAATAAATTACTACATCAAAAAAATTATTGGGCGAAATTTGGTCAATAATCGTATCAGAAAACGAACGAAACTCTATGCGAGGCGTGGGCGGGTAACTTGGCGGGCTAATGCAGGCATTCAGCATAAACAACACCAACGCGAAAACTACTATTTTTGAGATATTGCTAATCATTACACAATATTACCAATTTTAATGTCAGCCGGGAAAACGATTAATGCGCTAAAACAAAAAATATTTGAGGTTACGCCTCATAATTTCGAATCGTTGGCGTTGGAAGTATTCCGTTTTCAGTATAAAAACAACATAGTGTACCATCAGTATGTAAACACGCTGAAAAGAAATATTGATGATATTCAAACAATAGAATCCATTCCTTTTCTGCCCATTTCATTTTTCAAAACGCATAAAGTAATTACTGCTGAAAATGCGCACCAAAAAATATTTGAAAGCAGTGGCACTACAAGCCAGGTTACCAGCAAACATTATATACATGATTTAGCATTGTATGAAACAAGTTTTATGCGTTGCTTCGAAAATTTCTTCGGAAACATTTCAGGCTATTGTATTTTGGGCTTGCTTCCCTCCTATTTAGAACGCAACAACTCTTCGCTGGTATATATGGTAAATCATTTAATTACAAAAAGCCAACATTCTGAAAGCCGTTTTTATTTGAGTGAATATGATTTATTGCAGCAGGTAATGTTTCAGCTTGAAGAAAAAAATCAACGCTATGTGTTGTTTGGAGTAACTTTTGCATTACTCGATTTCTCGGAAAAATTTCCTCTAAACATTTCCTGTGGCACAATAGTAGAAACCGGAGGCATGAAGGGCCGGGGCAAAGAATTGATTCGCCCTGAACTGCACGAGATATTGAAGCGAAGGTTTAATACTAAAAATATTTCTTCGGAATATGGCATGACCGAACTTTTGTCCCAAGCCTATATGCAGCAAAACTATTCGTTTC
>CAYSGX010000308.1:0-4167 GCA_964430605.1 uncultured Chitinophagaceae bacterium | reverse complement strand
CTGTCTCAGCCTTTCTTTGTGGCCGAAGTGTTCACCGGTTCGCCTGGTAAATATGTCTCGTTGAAAGATACTATCAAAGGCTTCCAGGGTATTCTGGCTGGCGAATATGATGATCTGCCTGAGAAGGATTTCTACATGGTTGGCAGCATTGAAGAAGCCGTGGCCAAAGCCAAAACGCTGTGAGGTCTGATGATATGGCCATTACAACCCATCTGGACATTGTCAGTGCTGAGCAGGAAATCTTTTCCGGTGTGGTCGAAATGGTGGTTGCAACGGGCGCACTGGGAGAGCTCGGCATTGTCCCTGGGCATGCCCCCCTGCTTACGCTCCTTAAACCAGGTGAAATTCGCGTGACCCTGCCTGGCGGTGCGCAAGAAGTTGATTATGTCTCAGGCGGAATGCTGGAAGTACAACCGTTTTATGTCACCGTACTGGCAGATACCGTGCAACGGGCAGATACTTTGGATGAAGCAGAAGCCCTGGCAGCCAGAGAGCGTGCACAACTTGCGATGGCCAACAAAGATGCAACGGTCGACTATTCTGTGGCAGCAGCAGAGCTGGCGCGCGCTGTAGCACAAATTCGTGCTTTACAGAAAGTACGCTTGCCAGCGCTTCAACAGCTCCCGCTGCACCCAGCAGATGTCCGGTCATAGATTTGGTAGCGCTGATATTCAGTTGGTAAGCATGCTCGCCAAAAACAGTTGCAATGGCTCTGGTTTCGCTAATATCGCCCAAGGGAGTTGAAGTGCCGTGAACATTGATATAGTCTATCTCTTCGGGCTGCATTCCTGCATCTTCTAAAGCCAGCTTCATTACGTTAGATGCACCTAAGCCGTCAGGATGCGGGGCTGTGATATGATAAGCATCGGCACACATACCGCCACCGCCAACTTCAGCATAAATATTCGCACCACGTTGCAAGGCATGTTCCAGTTCTTCTAAAATTAAGCAAGCGCCACCCTCGCCCAACACAAAGCCATCGCGATCTTTATCAAAAGGGCGCGAAGCCGTTTCAGGCTCATCATTACGTTTTGACATGGCTTGCATAGAAGAAAACCCACCCATGCCCGATTGGGTAACGGCCGCTTCGGAACCACCGGCTACAATAATATTGGCTTTGCCTAAGCGGATTAAATTAAAAGCATCAATGATGGCGTGAGAAGAAGAAGCACATGCCGAAACAGTGGCGTAATTGGGGCCGCGAAAACCGTGGCGAATAGATATTTGCCCGGCAGCGATATCTAATATCATTTTAGGAATGAAGAACGGATTGAAGCGGGGTTCTTTTCCGCCTGCGAAATAGCTTTCCATTTCTTCTTCAAATGTTTGCAAACCGCCAATACCTGCACCCCAAATAACACCCACTCTGTCTAGGTTGAGGGTTTCTTTATTCAATGCGGCATCTTTAATGGCTTCTTCAGAAGCAGCGATGGCAAGGTGGCAAAAGCGATCCATCTTGCGTACTTCTTTTTTTTCGGCAAAATAAATTTCGGGAGTGAAATCTTTTACTTCGCAGGCAAAACGGGTTTTAAACTTAGCGGCATCATACCGGGTAATGCTTGCCGCACCACTTTTACCTGCAACGAGCGCCTGCCAAAACGCATTCACATCGTTTCCGATTGGCGTAACAGCACCCAAGCCGGTAACCACTACTCTTTTCAAACCCATAAGGTGAAACTTAGTTTACTTAATATGCTCTTCAAGGTAAGCTACCGCTTGCCCTACTGTTTGAATTTGCTCTGCCTGTTCGTCAGGAATAGAGATATTGAATTCTTTTTCAAACTCCATGATTAATTCAACAGTATCTAATGAGTCTGCACCTAAATCGTTAGTGAAGCTTGCTTCAGGAGTAACTTCGGCTTCGTCAACACCTAATTTATCAACGATAATTTTCTTTACTCTTGCAGTAATATCTGACATGTGATTTTGTTTTAGTTTTAAACTTGGGCACAAAGAAAGGCATTTAGTTATTGATTTACAAAATTTGTTGTCAAATTCTGTTTATATTATTATTTGATTTTTATCTTTAAATACTGAAAAACAATTGTTTATAATTTTTTTGAGGCTTAAAGCGCGTTGATATATCATTGCCCATATTATGCCTGAAACGGGCTTTTTTCTATCTTCAACCTAAAATTACCCGCTCTTGGCCAAATCAGTTTTTACGCTCGATTATGATTATGACTTTGAAGTAATTTCAATAGTGAGTTCGGTAAAAGAATATCGTTTGTGCTTGGTATTAAATAATTTATTTGGCTTTGATATGTACCGCCTGCCTGATTTAGAAGTACAATTAAAACGTAAAAAGAACACGGCTATCTTCAATATTTTTCATCATTACGATGATATAGATAAGATGGATTATTACCTCATAGGCAACAAATTTGAAAGTGAACTGCTGCTGCCCGAGTTGAAAATGGTAGATTATGTGCTGAAGCTGGAAGGCTTTAAAGCCGCGGAAATAAAAGAAGAAATGATTGCCAAATTAAAAAACGCAGCGCAGGTACAAGCCGTGTTTGATACACAACTCGATAGCCTGAAAGATAAAACCAACCTGCTTTTTTAATTAGACTTCTTCGGAAAATGTGCGACTACCGCTTCGCCTGCTTTTTGGCTTTTTCTCTCAGCGCAATAAAATCGGTATCTTTTTTCAGGTTGTCGAAATCGGTATCGTTGACAAAGTATTCCAGACGTTTGCGGTCTTCAAAAAACTTATTGGTAAGACATTGTTTTAAAAATTTTAGGCTTTGCGCTTTATTATTCAGCAGCGCATAGTTGCCTGCAATTTTATACAAGCTGTTTGAGGTGAACTGTGTATTATAAGCCATTGCCTTTATGTAGTCTTCAATAGCCGCTTCATAATATTTTAATTTTGATTTGGCATTAGCTCTTTCATAATATGCCAGTGCCGCATCAGGCTTTACCTCAAGCGCGGTCATAAAATCTTCTAAAGCGCTTTTATAGTCTTTCAATTCCATTTTTAAACGTCCCCGCTCTATATAGCCGCTTTCGCTGCGCGGATTGTTGGCGATGTAGGTATTATAATCGGCCATAGATGAATCCATTTCACCCAGCAGCCTGTAAGCAAATCCCCGGTTTTTTAACGCTACTTCTAAATCGGGTTCCAACTGAAGCGCTTTGTTAAAATCGCTGATGGCAAGGCGCACATCCAGCTTAGAGGCATTGGCAATATCTTGATTGTAATACCGGGCCGTGCCTCGATTGCTGTAAGCCAGCGCAAAACTTGAATCGAGTTTTATCGCGGTATTATAATTTTCTAAAGCAGTTTTATACAGCCCTTTTCTGAAAAACAACACCCCTCTGTTGTTATACGACTCGGGATAATTGGGATTGGTTTTAATGGCTTTGTCTAAAAGGTTTTCCGCTTTTTTAAACTCATTGATATCTATATAATAATTAGCAAGCGCTGCCATAATTTCTACATTACCGGGATCGATGCTGTATCCCTTTTTAAAGCTTTCGCCACTTTGCTGCGCATTGCCCAGATAGCTGTAAACATATCCCAGATAGTAATATGCCGCAGCATTACCGGGCATGGCTTTTATTGAGTTGTTAAAATAATCTAAGGCTACCCTGTATTCGCCCGAATGATAAAATCTTAATCCTTTCTGGAAGTTGGGTTCCGGCTTAATTTCTTGTGCAAAAACAGTAGCTATAGAAATGATAAAAAAACAGGCCGATAGTATTTTTTTCATTTTGATATTGTTCGGTATGGTAATGAATAGTAATTTTAACTAGCAAGTGAATTAAAATGTTGTTGCAATTTTACCATTTTTAAATCTTAAATAATTGTTTTTATGGCTGCCGAAAAAAAATATACCTCGCTGAAAGATTTTTACCCTTACTACTTAACCGAGCATAGCGACCCTGTGTGCCGCGAATTACATTTTACCGGAACGGTAGGTTTTTTTCTGTTGCTGTTTTCAGCATTTATATTTCAGAAGTGGTGGCTTTTTGCCTTGCTGCCTGTTTGCGGCTATGGTTTTGCATGGGCAGGGCATTTCTTTTTCGAGAAAAACAAACCGGCTACTTTTCAGTATCCGTTTTATAGCCTGGCTTCAGACTTTATTATGTTTTACCATATTCTTACCGACCAGTTGCCCGAGAAATTAGAGGCCGCGAAGAAGGCTGTTGCCAAGCAATAAT